>JAGRAT010000578.1 GCA_020434495.1 Bdellovibrionales bacterium
AGCTTTTGGAATGAGACTTACTTTGATGAGCGGGGACGCACGGTAAGAATCCTCGGAAGCTCTGGCATAGCAACGGAACTTCATTACGCGAACAGATCCGATGATGGTTATGGAGGACGTGGACTCATTAAGAGTATTGTAGTCGGTCCAGTTCGTGACGGTGGCTCGCCTGCTCTATCTGATTCAGAAACGGGGACGGTAGAATTTCAATATGGTCATATTCTCGGGAACCCAACAGCAGTCATTCGTGATGGACGAAATATTTCCGAAGCTACCTACGATGATTTAGGTCGGGTAGTTGAAACCATTGCCTCTCCAGGTGAAGGAGCCCCTAACCTTCACTTGAAAAGTTTCTATGACAAGAACGGTTATCAGATAGTTCGCCTGCTAAAAAATGTAGATGAAAAGGGAATTGCACCACGCGATGAGAATGGACGACCGTCTGGGAGAGAGTGGCTTCGATCTGAAGCTCGCTATGATACGGATGGACGACTTAAAGAAGAGTTTTCCGATATTGCTCCCCTTTACGCAATAGCATCAACTTCTCTCTCTGATGCAAACGCCTACGAGGCTACACGTTATAGCTATGACCCGATTACTGGAAACATAGCAGAGGTACGCACTGTTCTTGGTGCTATGCAGTACGTCTGGGATGCTTATGATGAGCCCTACACCACACAGTTCCACGGTGGAGAAGTACTTTCTAAGAGTTATAACTTTGGTCGAACATCAATCCGGCGGTCGCTCTCACGAATCAATCCATCAAGTGGTCAGCCAGAGTACACTGAAGTTAAAGCGCTATATGCACCGAACGGCTCGGGTGCCGTTACACAAGTAGATTACGATAATGGTTGGTCAACGCACTATACGTACGATCAACGTGGACTACCGGTTCAAATTGAGGCTCGGCATGGTGGTAAGCTCAAACAATCAATACGAGGCACCTTCGATGAATTTGGTCGAAATACGGAACTGTTTATTGCCGATCCAAGCAACGGTGCAGAGACTCGCATTCTAGCAAAACGCTATTCAGGTGAGCACTTAAAGGACGTTTACGACCAATATGGTCTTGCTTCTACCTATCACTATACTCCTGCTGGCATTCTATCGGCGGCGTATTCTCGAGATGGTACTGGGATAGAGTATGAATACGTACCGAGACGTCCAGGACTATTGGCGCGTCAAAAGAGCATTAACGGCAGCAAGGTATACCACACTGAATACCAGCATGATGGGTTGGATAGATTAGTTCTTAGTCGGTTTACTGGAGAAGGTGGAAGAGCGAGAGCAAGGGAGTCTCGATACTTCTACAATTCACTTTCACAGGTGAGTGCCGGTATCGCTGCTGACGGTGTTCCTTTTTCCTCTTCAACAGATCCAACGGGCTTTACCTGGTGGTCACGCCAAGAGACTACAACACCAGTTGTTATGCGAGCAGAGCGTGATATCGATGCTGCTCGCGCCGAATACCGCATTTCGAAGTTTGATATCGACGGGCGCGAAATGCGTGTCGTATATGATCAGAAAGGCCCAAAGACCTTAAGCTATCCAGCTAGAAACCCTATTCGCTTCTTCTATGACGGAGCCCACCACCTTACCCGGAAAGTGCTCCAAGACGGCACACAAATAGACTACCACTACCGAGTGGGCGGAAAGATTGAAGCTACCGAGTACACCGGTACCGGTAGTAATAAGCCAGATGTAACGAGAAAGTTTGTATACGATTCGCTAGAGATGCTACGTGCGGTTGAGCAGCGGGATGCGAGTGGCACAAAGCGCGCTGAGTTCGACTACGATCGATTCAGCAACCTAGAAGAACAGCGGCTCTTCTCACCTGGTCAGACAATTCCCTTCGTTACTCGCTACAGCCGAAACATCGGTGGCCTTTCTGATGGTGCGTACGACTTT
>JAGRAT010000057.1 GCA_020434495.1 Bdellovibrionales bacterium
CTTTCGGCTGATTCTACGGGCAGTATTTGTTGTCCCTCCGGGGGACCTCCCGGCAACTTCAGTTGCCTTCGGTATAGATTGGAATCCGAAGTTGTATCTATCGCATAGTTTCTGAACTTACGGTGCATTCAGATTGCATGAGGCGTTTTTGAAACTGGGCTACGAATTCTTCTTCTTCATTCGAGGATGAGGGGGGCTGCCTCTGATGATTGTGATAGGGATCCATTGCAGTCGACTCCTTAACTCTCTCCTCTCTAAAAGCCCAGGTCTATAGTCGGATCTCCTTCTTTTGTCGGGTGCTTTGGGTAATCGGTTATTTTTGTTGGGATTGGTTCCACTTACGTTCGGCATAGCGAAAGAGCGCTCGAGCTTCTTTGCCGAAGTGGGGAAGTTGGCTCTGGTCTTTACTCCTGCCGTTGGTGATCTCAAATGAAAATTCTGTCTCCCTCTCTGTTGTTCCGTCCCACCGAGAAACATCGACTGTAAAGTTCGGAAACCTTAGCGTGAAGGTGAGCCCATTCTTGTTCTCCTTTGAGTCATGCCAACGGGTAACCTCTGGGGGTCGCTGCTCAATTGAGTCTACGATGTTACCAAATGCTCGGCCTTGTGGTTTGCTGCGATATCTGACGATGTTCTCGGCAACATCTGCCCCTTTGGCACACATGTAGGGATTGAATGTTACAAACTTTTCTCCTTGGAAGTAGAGTAAGACCGGTCTACGCATGTCGTTCGTATCGGCAGCATCTTGGTGTACCAACGCTGTGTATGAGATGCCTTCACCAGCAGGAAGGGTGACTCGCCAGAATGGCACCGTTCGGCTAGCAAATCGCTCTGTCACCGCTATTCCCATATATCCCTGCTGCTCCATTCCTGCCGCATCGAGGGTGGCCTTCAGGCGAAGCATATGGTGAGCGTTACGGAAGAGCTGTTCGATGTTTTGATAGTCATACGCTACTGAGGTTGATTTTTCGACGACTTCATTTAGCTCATATCGTTCGTCATAAACCTGCTGGCCAGAGGTCGGATCCATTCGCGGTATTCGGTTTAACGTGAGTTGAGCTGAGCTCTCCCCATTTGGAATGAAGATGGATATTCGGTCTTCTCCATGCTCTCCTTCCTCGTGACTCGAGGTCCATTTCCACGGATCTGTAGTGTCCAAAAGTTTTTCTAGGGAATCTAAAAATTTCTCTTTCCGTTCGAGATCCTTAAATATGTCTCTAGCAATTTCGTTTCTTGACAACCATCGTGAAGGTTTTGAGTCAGTAGATTCGGTTCTCTGACCGCCTGGTGATGTTTGAGCAGATGGGGAGGCGAAGCTATTATCGACTATGAAACGGGTCAGATACTCGGCGCGATGATTCGTGTAGTCAAGCACCTGTGATACCACGAGATAACCACAGGTATCGAATTCTGATCTATCCGGATGGTCGCCAAACGGACTGGGCCGTGGAGCTTTCAGCTCCAAATAAAATGAAGCATCCCCGGTGTTCGGATCCCTCTTTTTCCAGTCGGAAAAAGGGCGCTCAAGGAGCGTTGCCATTGCTATCTCATCGACACCTAGTGGCGTATGATCCTCCCTCTTCGGTAGGGCATACTGAGCGAGATCTGCCGGGACAGAATCACCTTTGGCATAAAAGGAATTCAGTTTGCATGGAAGGAGATGATTAACCACGGAATTATTCTATCCAATGGCACTGACTATTCAAAGAAGAGATGGACTTGGTTGGCCTGGCATTTGAGTAGAGTGCGACTATATGAGTTCATAGTAAGTGTGTGATTTTGCTGGTAGAGTCATTGTAAGGAGGTGAGACAGAGAGCGATGCCAGATTTGCCTTCTCCTTCCCCTGACCTCCGAACCTCGATTCGAGAAGCCGTCAAAACTGATCTCTCTGAACTTTCGTTGTTCGGTGATCAAATTCCCAAAATTCGAGATCTTGTTCTTGCGCTTAATGATGGTTTGCCTCGCGAGCTGCCTGGGGTAACTAGAGCCAACGAGGCCATTGGGAGAAAACGCTTTGATGGGGTCGCTGTTGCTGATTATCGATCGCTTATTTTGCAAGCAAAGCTCCTGGGAGAGGAAGTTGAGCCGGAGAGGTTTGTGTCTGAGCTTTCTGAACTGGTCACTGCTGCGACAGAGACCCACGCAGGTATAGTGTTTTTACAACAGATGATTCCAAGCATTGAGATGAATGCACCAGGTGTTCTTTCTCGGCTTGCCTCTGCTCTTCGACTGCCACTGCGAGAACCGCTTGACCCGGAAGATCTTGATCAGGAAGTGCAACATTTCCGTTTGGTAGTAAGGAGAAATTTCGCTCGGGAGCAACTTGCTCTTCAGGCGGCAAAGGATGGTACTCGCCCGACATGTCACCCCGGTCCTAACGGAGGATGGGCCAATGATCCTCACGGAATAGATTTTACTGAGGACGGCACGGTGCGGATACACTATCAGGCGAACGATCAATCCTTCTCTTGGGAAAGTATAGGTTGGGGACGGTATGAGGTGAGCCCCACTGGAGTGGTGACTCAGAAGCCAACGATGCTTATTCCACAAGGGGTAAATCACAGTATTGAGGTTGATCCTGACCACTACTTTTCTGGGAGTACTGCCAAAGTCCCGAATCCCAAAGATCCAGGAGAAGTGATAACAGCGGCCTTTATCTCCGGAGTAGGGGCGAAGCGTTCCTTTTACGCCCCAGCGGATACCTTCGTGAGGTTAGCAGAAGACCGTGATCTTCATTATTGGAGTGCCCCGATTCGGGTAACAACCTTGGAAACTTTTCCTGAAGTTAATGGGAAGTCCTTTGTGGAGGTTCGAGACCCATACGTTACTCAAATTGAAGGACAACTTTGCATGTTTCTCGCTGGTCGGCTTAAGGATGAGGGACAGGCGATTGATGATCGTTCTGGCCATGTGGCTATCGCGCTTCTTCATCCAGGTGATTCGACTGACATCACAAAGCCGTGGAAGTTTCATTCGTTTGTCTATGAGGATTCCACCACGGTTACAGATGGTGGAGCAGGAATTGCAGAATGTCCGAGTTTACTGAGGTTTCAGGACACCAGGGGAACCGCGCGAGATCTCCTGATGTATAGCGCTCAGCGCGGACCTGAAGAGGGACCCCTCGAAGGACGACCAGCGACAGAGGCGATTGAAGGGATAATAGGGCGCTTTGATCCGCGAAGAGGGGTATTTCAATCTCGTGAGAGATTTCTTCTCGATTATTCTGGAAGGAATGCTGTTTATGCGGCAACGCAGGTGATAGATCCGCTTACTAAACAGCCGATGATTGCATACTGGGTACGAGTTCCTGGAGATAACACAAGTTGGCAAGGAATGCACACCCTAAGAACCTTGGAGTATAGCGAGGATGGCCCAAAGCTTTCTCCGCACCGGACCCTAACGGCGTTACGAGATGAGGTGTTAGTGAACAAAAGTAATCTTGTTTGCAGTGCAGGTGAGATTATGGATCTCACAGTAGGTAATCAATTGGACATTGAAACGACCCTCAATATTGGTGTTGAGGGAGGAGTGGCTGGGCTGGAGGTGCTTGCATCGAAGGGGCCAGGTAGTGGGGTTAGAATATCATTTGATGGAACGGGGGTTGTGGTGGGAGAGGGCTATCGAGACGTGATTGCTCTCTCCCAAGACTTTCAACCCCAGGTGGATCTTCGGATAGTAGTCGACAGAAAAATTGTGGAAGTGTACGCCGATGGCAAAGCGCTCACCCAAATTGTCAACCAGTCGCCGCAGGAGATGTGTGCTGAACAGCGCATGTTTTTGTTCAGTGAGACGGGGTCCGCTAGATTTGGAAATTTGGCAGTATTCTCGCTTCGATCCGCCTACCATTAGGAGAAGAACGATAGTAGTTCTCTTTTCGCTTTGATAGTATCCTTAGTTTCATATGAAAAAGAGTGCCAGCGAACTTGTTCAGGAGCTCCGTGAGCAAGCAGAGGCGATAATTGGTCAGCCGACAGGGCAAGTAGATGAGTTTTTAGATGCCCTCGCTAGGTATTCTGCCTGTTTTGCTGACCTTCAGGAGGTTTCGGGGCTCGATTCCCTTGACGAAAGTGAGTTACGCGACTTGAATACAGTGCATAGCGAAGTGCTGGCTATAGCCAAAGCTCTGGAGCCCCGGCTAAGTGAAGACATGGCAGGGCTCAGAAAAAAGGGTAAGGCGCTTATGGGATATCTTGATATTCTTCCGAGGAGGATTAGCTCAAGACGACCTCGAAAGGGGTAGCCGTTTCGCTTTCGTGTTCCGATGAGGGACATTCAATATCTAAGAGGAGAAATACATGAAGAAGCTTCTAAGGGTACTCCCGGTATTATTGCTATCTTCGTCCGTTGCGTTCGCGGATGTCGTGGTGACGTTGCAGTCTGGTGATGGGCAGGGAGAGATGCTTATCAGTGGACAGAAGCTCGCAATGAAGACTGCTGGTCGAGGTGAACAGGTGGTCATTCGTGGTGACCAGGGGTACATGATGACCGTAGATCCGGGAAAGAAGGCGGTCACAAAGATTACAAAAGAGAATATGAAGCAGCTCGGGAATCAGGTGAATGCTGCGATGAAGAACTTTGAAGCTCAACTCGCAAACGTTCCTCCTCAGCAAGCAGAGGCGATGAAGAAGTTGATGGGGGGAATGATGGCGAAGATGTCACAGCCGCAACAGTCGCCCCCAGTCGTTTCCAAAACTGGACAAAAGAGAACGGTAGCGGAATACACCTGTGAGGAGTACGAAGTGAGCCGGGATGGAGAGGTTACTCGTCGTTACTGTGTCGTGCCATCAAGCGAGATCTCTGGAGGATCGGAAGTTCGTGCTGGGCTCCAGGTTATGGGAGATTTTTTTCGTGAGCTCTTAACAGCCACTCAGCAAGGTCCATTTGCAAAGGTAATCGAGAATCCTTATCTCGAGTTCAGTAAAATTGGTGATGGCGTTCCTGTTCTGACCGAAGAAGTGAAGGGTGGCCAAGTTGTTCGCTCGACAACTATTACATCAATTAAAAATGATAAAATTGAAGTTGCTCGGTTTGAGCCACCAACAGGTTACGCTGTTCAGAACTTCGGTGCCGGAATCGGAAATCCGATGGGTGGAGGAATGCCGTTTCGTGTTCCGCCTCAGCAACGATAGTAGTGAAGCGAAGACGAAAATCGCAAGAGAGCAGAGGACGAGTTCTGGATGCCTCTATCGGCGCTTGACTCAGTACTGGGGTTAGACCGCTAGGGGCATTGAAAGATGCGCGTGTATGACAATTCTTCATCGATACATATTCTCTCAAGTCGTTCGGAATTTTCTCCTCTGCTCTATCACATTTACCTGTCTATTCCTTTTTGTTGATTTTTTCGATCGAATCGACAACATCCTTGAAGACAACGCGTCCTTTGGGCTGGTAGTTCAGTACTTCGCGCTGAAGATTCCTTTCTTCTTTCAGCTGACATTACCGATTAGTATGCTCGTATCAGCGCTGCTCACCATGGGACTCTTTACTCGTAGTTCTGAGCTTACCGCAATGCGAGCTTCTGGATTTCGATTGTTTTGGCTTTCAATCCCGGTCTTTGTTGTGGGAACAGTTGTAGCATTCCTCTCCTTTGGTTTGAGTGAGACGGTGATCCCCTACACCATGCGTCGTGTGCAGGAGATATACAACATCGATATCAAGCAGCGAAACAAGGATGGACACTTTGACCGTGAGAAGTTTTGGTTTCGAGAGGGGGATGACTTCTACTCGGTCGCGATGTTTGATTCGCGAGAGGATGCACTGCTCGATCTGTCTATTTTTTCTCTGGATGATGCTTTTCTTGTGAAGAGACGGAAGGATGTAGAGAAGACGAAGTATCTTGGGGAGTCGCTCGGCTGGAATATGCAAAATGTAGTTGAGCGAAGTTTTGATAGCGAGGGGACAAAGTCAAAACAGAGCTATCGCTCGCTCCCGCTGCCAATCGACGAAGAGCCCGAAAAATTCTATGTTCGGAAAACCGAACCCTCGGCGATGAGCTATAAGGAGCTCCATACCTTTATAGGAGATCAAGATAAGAATGGACTCTCAACGAAGAGCTATCTTGGAGATCTCTATTCGAAGGTGTCGTTTCCATTCATAAATATTATCGTACCGCTTCTTGTTATTCCGTTTGCAGTAGGGTCAGGCAGGACCAAGAGTTTAGCGAGTGCCTCACTCGCTGCGGTAGTCACGGGATTTTCGTATTACGTTATTCACTCGCTCGCTATAGCGCTTTCTCGGGCCGAATTGTGGCCTCCATTGCTCTCAGCTTGGGCTGCAAATATTGTTCTTACTGCAGTTGGTATTATTCTTTTCCTAGGAGCTGAAGCTCCAGAGTAGTTGCTTAACGAGGGTATACTTATGACTCGAGTGTTTTCCTGCATCTTCGTGCTTGCTCTTTGTTTCACTTTTCCAGCGTATGCTCAAACGCGAGGTGCTGAGGTTGAGTACTCAGACGGGGAAACGACATTAAAAGGGTATATCAATAGCCCACTTGCTCGGTATGGAGTCTATAAGATTCCTGCTGTCATTATAGTGCACGAGTGGTGGGGGCATAATGACTATGTACGAAAGCGGGCCGACATGATCACGGAGGAGCTCGGGTACGTAGCTTTTGCAATTGACATGTTTGGGGATGGGAAGCTCGCAGAGCACCCAAAGGATGCTCAGAAATTTGTTGCTGAAGTTGCAAGCACGGCAGGGCTGCGTGAGAAGCGATTTCGGGCCGCTATTGAATATCTGAAAACTCGAAAAGAGGTTGATGTCGATAAGATAGTAGCTATTGGGTACTGTTTTGGGGGGAGCACCGTGCTCGATATGATTCGGTCTGGGGTTCCACTTCAAGCAGGGGTGAGTTTTCATGGGTCGCTCTCTTCGGGTATTAAGGCGAAGAAGATTGAAACCCCGATATTTGTGGCCCACGGCGAAGCGGATACCTTTATTACAAAGGAGCAGATAGCCGCTTTTAAGAAGGAGATGCGGGAGGCTGAGGCTCCCCTTGAATGGGTTAGTTATACTGGGGCGAAGCATAGCTTTACCAACCCGGATGCAGATGAGTTCGCCAAGAAGTTCGGGATCAACGTTGGCTATAATGAGCGAGCGGACAAGGACTCATGGGAAAAAATGAAGGACTTCTTCAATCGTAAGTTCCCTAATTACTTCAGAGAATTCCGAATTGAGCGCGCTCCTGGTGGGGGAATTATCGAGCACTAACATTTTGCTCTGATTGGACTTCTCGGATTTTCAATTTCGCCTGGTAGGGTTTGCTCGAGAAAGTGAGTCAGACCGTTTGATTACCCGTTTCCTCGGGCCTATCCTGATTGTTTACCGCTCCCGAGGAGGGCTGTTGGGGACGAGTTTGATCGTCTAAACATGAAGGTATTGGGTTACATGTCAAATATAGAATCTGGTCCAGCGAAGACCTTTGATCTCGCCGATACCCCCGAAGTCCGTGCTTGTCCAGGCATTTCAAATGTTACTCCAAACGAGAGGTTCTTTCAGGAGTCACTGTCTCGTCTTGTCGTGCCAAAGAGTCACGGTCCTGGTAAGGCGCCCACTCCAGCCATGAAGCTCATAGAAGATATGGAACACACCTTAAAGGTGTTGGGGGAATATCAGCTGGGACGCGAAGGAATGAGAGACGTTGTCCATTCGCTCCGAAAGACTGGCTCTCTTCGTTATTTCGGTCTTGGAAGTAGTTATTTTCCTGGAGAGATGTTAGCGGACGAGTTTCGAGATCGCGATCTTTCAGTTCCGGTAGGAGTGTTTAATGGGCGAGACGGTTTACGGCCGATAGAACGGAAAGGACACACTCATTTATTGGTGACAAATAGTGGAAGGACCAAAGAACTGCTTGAAATAGCCTCATTGTGGGGAGAACAACAAAAGCTTTCATGGTGGAAGCGCCCGAGTGGTGTTCGAAAGAGCGATTTTACAGTGCTGACAACGAATCCAGACAATCCTGTTCCTACGAAGGTGAAAGAGCTTGGGGGTCAAGCGATGTCGCTTGCTCAGCCGTTTGAGAGTCGGGTGCAGGCGACCTATTCCGTAGTGGATACAATGCTTGCCCTGGCGGAGATTGTAGCTACTTATGGTGGAAATTCGGCAGAGTTTCGCCGTGCAGTTATTAGTACACACCTTGCTGCCAATCGAGTGTGGGATCAGAGAATTGGACCTGAAGTCATTGAGCCTCTAGCGAAGTCAGATACTCTTATCTTTGCCGGACCGAAGATTGTGCATGAGATGGCATTGAAATCCAACGAGCTCTTTGCTGGGTTTAAGACAGGGATTGCAATGCCGGGAGAGAGCCTTGCGCATGGTCCAGTGGAGAGTCTTAGAAAAGGACAAACGGTTGTCCTGGTTGATCCTCGGCCTGAGTTCTTGGCCGACCTCGAGAAGAACAAACTCTTTAAGACGGAAGCCAGGGTGGTGGCAATGAGTTCTCGTGGGCAGCTAGCTGATTTGGGTGGAAATCCGATACCTACAATGAAGATTGAACGACCCTCGGTGGACGGTGGTTATCAATCGAAACTTCTTGATGGTGTGGTTGCCCTGGTTGGCGCCTGGAATGTTCTCGCTAGAACGGCTTATTTGCTACACAGTGGGTCAACGAGCGAGACAAGGCACGCCGAGAAGGCGAATGTATAGAGTGTCGCCAGTGGCCCTCTTCTCGGCCTGAGGGGGACTTCATTTGTTTTTTAAAAAAACGCTCCCATTTCTAAAAGTTCTTGAGAATATTCCGAACTAAAGTGGTGAGGGATTTCTCGAATATCCTCTCTAATCATTTTAGTCTGTATTTTTAGCTGCTTACAGCGCGGCATCGGGCTTTATCTAACTTTTTACTCAAGAAATCACCAACTTAGAGCGATCTCGATACAGGGCTAGTACGTGCTCTGTGTTGAATATCGGTTC
Source organism: Bdellovibrionales bacterium (assembly GCA_020434495.1). Lineage (GTDB taxonomy): Bacteria > Bdellovibrionota_C > UBA2361 > UBA2361 > RFPC01 > RFPC01. Next base: position 8,909 of record JAGRAT010000057.1, read on the forward strand.
GTACAGTATGCACGTCTCCTAGTCCTAATAGACACCACGGCCGGTGTCGCTACCGAGCATGGGGCTCGGTGGAGAGTAAAAGGATGTACCACGTTCAAAAGGAATTTGAACGTGTAAGACAGCATGACTGTAACGTTAGGACTGAACATTGCATCGCTTCGGGTGCAGCGCCAGCTAAACAGCTCCGGGAATCGGATTGCTGATGTGCTTGCGCGTCTCTCGAGTGGCCAGCGCATAACGAACGCTGCAGATGATCCTGCTGGTCTTGCTGTATCAATGCGTCTTCACGCTGATGTGCGAATTGCCAATAAGGCGAGAGAGAACGTGAATACCGGAATCTCTCTGCTTCAGGTAGCGGATGGGGCCCTAGATAGTATTAGGAGTTTGTTACAAAGGCAGATGGAGCTTGCTGAGCAATCTGCGAATGGATCACTCTCTGAAGATCAACGGCAATCTTTGCAAGAGGAATATAAACAGCTCGATGCTGAAATACGGAGAATTACGAAGAGCACAGAGTTTAATGGCATAGATCTCCTAAAAGGGGATGCCAGCGCTAATGCCTCAAGGCAATTGATCGCGCAAAACGTAGCCTTTGATTACAAGAAGATCGATATCTCAGGGAATGGTAGATACGCGGTTTATCAGAATCTGACCGACGGTACTGTAGAGCAGCTTGATATTGATACTGGCGAGCGCACGGTAGTTGCTACAGGATTCTTTGGTGCTATAGCTCAAAGTGCGAGTGGAGAGCGGGTTGTATTCTGGAGCAATGGTAACTTTACCGGAGAAGATCCTTCTGGGTATGGTCAGCTCTATATGTGGGATAGAAATGAGGGGGAGATATCTCAAATTACCCACGGAACGAACCCGGAAGCCTGGTCTTCGACAAATCTTTACACCATAGCAATCAGTGCTGATGGAAGCACGGTCGGGTTCGGTTCCGCGAATCACTATAATCCTGATGGAACTGTGTCCTCGTATACTCCAGCCGGTGGAACGATACACCTCTATGACGTTGCATCGCAGTCGTTTACTGATTTGAATCTCGTCATTTCCACTGATGTTGATTATATGAGTTTCAGCGCTGATGGTTCACAATTCGCGTTTAGTAGCTATAACAATCTTACAGGGCAGAACGCTGATAACAGCAATGAGTTATTTTATTATGATAACCGTTCAGGAGGTAGTTCGTTAGTTCAGATTACTAACTCAGCTGGTGCTCAGACGATTGGTGGAGTACAGATTACGAATGACGGCAAGGTATATTTTGGAACCACAGCAGACCTTGTCGGGCAGAACGGATCATTCGCAGGGCAGCTGTTCGAGTATTCGGTGGCAACAAGCTCTATCACTCAGCTCACAAATGCGGATACCGGGGTGTTAATCGTTGATAAGTTGGGAGTTGATGACTCAAGCCTCTACTTTCGTACCACCGGAGATCTGACGGGTGAGAATAGCGGTCATGTGACCCAGTTCTTTGAGCTTGATCGGCTCTTTGGTGGTATCACCCAGATGACAAATTATACAGGGACATCCGAAATCGAGCTGACGGGCAGGATTTCACATGATGGGCGGACATTTGTGAAGATATCGGCTGGAGGCTACCTGGAGGCGGTGGATTTCTCGCCAGACTCTACCACGATCAACATAAGCACTGGGAGTGGAGAAGATGGGATCATTTCTGCCGTAATCGATGCCTTAAACGGAACGCTGAAGGGGATAGGAGGACTCTCCATTGGGACCCAAGGTGACGCAAGAACTGCACTTGAAAACGCACGGGATAATATCGAAAACCTTTCTATTGCTCGTGGAAAAATCGGGGCGGGATTCAGCAGGCTTGAAATAGCAAATAGGCTGCTTTCGTCCCAAGCGCTCGAAAAGCAGGCGGCAGAGGCTCGGATTATGGATGCTGATATCGCTTTTGAAACAGCCGAGCTTGTAAAGAATCAGATTCTGCAACAGATTTCGACATCGCTTCTTGCGCAAGCGAATCAGAATGGGCAGTTAGCCGTGAAGCTATTGAGGCTCAGGTAGGAATGCTCTGGGGGAACTTTGGAGTAAAGGGGAGATGAAAGCGTAGCTTTGATTGTTCACCTTGGGAGCTCAAGAGCTGCCAACCAGAAAAGGTGAGTGAGGAAGTGAGGGTGGACTCGATTCGAAGGATGAACCGAGCCCACCTGCGTTCCGCTACGTTACGATACGCTCCTACTGATGACTATCGGATCGTGTCTCCCAGACCTTCGCAGGTGGGCTACTTGATCTCGGGGTTCTCGTGTTCGTCTTCACCGCCACGTTCGTCGCCGAACATAGTGGTGTCGTCGTGATCCACTCCGCCCTCGTCGCCGTCATCGGGATCGTCGCCATCGGCAGCCGCATCCATCTCCGAGACGATCTCCGCCTTGGTTCGGGTAGTGGCGTTGATGTTGGTACCCGCGATGAGTGCCTCGATCTGCGCCATCTTGCCCGGTTTCCAGAACACGATGATCGAACGGTAGAGACCGACGATCCGACGCATCTCGAAGAGGACCTTGCCGCTGCGTTGCGCGATGGCAAACGCACCAGCTCCGAAGGGAACGGCTTCGAGATAGTCGATCGGCTCGTGGATCGTCTTCAGACCGATCAGCTCGTAGGTCTCCTGCTTCTGCCCGAATCGCTTGATGCGAAGTTCACTCGACGTCAGCTCGGCGTAGGTCTGCATCCGTGACCAGATGTAGTTCCAGACGAGCTGCGGGAAGAAGAAGAAGATCGCGAGGACCAGGTAGCCGGCGGCGTTCATGTGCGGCGCAGTGACTCCGAGCTTGTCGAAGATCCACTTGACGACGTCACCACCGAGGGTCAGGTCGATCGCGAGCGGGATGCCGACCAGGGTACCGATGCCAGCGAGCACGAAGAGGAACTTCTTCAGTTCGAAGTTCTCGACGAGCGCGAGGATCCAGTAGATCAGGACGCCGAGGAGGCCCCAGAAGAGGGACTCCGGGCTCAAGAGACGCCAGTCCGAACCGAGCTGTTCCGGGAGGAGCAGCAGGCCGGCGATGACGCAGTAGATGAACGGCAGCCACGCGTTGAGGAGCGGCTTGTTGTCGAAGAGCCGCATGAGCGGCTTGTGCGGTTCGTGGTGTTTCTTACTCACGCTGAGTTCTCCAGCAAGGGAATTGACCCGAAGGTCAAACAGGTAAGGGGTTGATACAGGGACGGGGACAGGCCCGAAGGCCACACCTAAAAACTTCGGTAAGTTCTTAAGAGTGGCCTCCTATCAACTCTTCCCCTTGCAGGAGACAAAACCTTAATCAAAGCTACGTTTCATCAGTGGGGGCTGATGAAACGCGCAAAACTCTTCTACTCAATCCAGACGTTGGTTCCAGGGTAAGTACTGATGGTGAGCTAATCAAAAAAACTGGGTGCAACCACTTGAAATGCCGAACGATTCTTCTACGTTCTGCTATCTCCTTCTATTCGTTCAATTTCTTTCTAAGGGAAGGTAGATATGTGAATAGGTCCCCTACCTTCCTAAGGCGCAAGGCGGTTACTCTGATGGAGATAGTCCTTCCAAGTCTGGGAAGGAGAGGCTCGGGTATAGTCTTTCTATCTCCTCCAGCATCTGTTCCGGGGTGTACTCCACGCGCTTAAGCGGCCGCCATATCCCTTCTACTCCAGCTTGAGGGCATGAACTGCGTACCCAATTGAGCTGTCCGTTCGAAGGTTCCCCGGCCGGACCGGTTGAAGCAAACTCTACCACCTGACAGTTCTTCAGATGACCCTCGTCGGTGGAAAAGAACTCTTTCTGGCGTTCGGTGGTCATGTGTTCAATCTCTGCCCAGGCCATCTTCATGTACTCACCGTGTGTGAATACCAAGACCTTCTGACCGCCAAACTCACGCCAAGCTCGGTCAAAGAGATCCTTGGACCGGAGCCGAACATTTAACAGCGCCTCTCCTTTTGGCATATGTGTATTAAGCGGATCGCGCTCTCGTTGAGCGAGTAGGGCGGCTCTATCCTCATCAGAGATCTGGGCATGAGCCCCCCAACTTGTCTCATTCAGCATGGCATCCACACGAATTTTTACGTTGTGCCACCCAGCCGCCATCGCCACTCGGGCAGCCGTCTCTCGTGCCCGAATATGGTCAGCTACATACAAAACATCAAAGCCTTCCGGATACTGACTTGCCAGCCACTCGCCAGTCTCTTTGCATTCTCTCATGGCAATTCCAGAGAGTCGGAATTCTCTATCAGGAGTATCGACGTATTCTTTGGGGAAGGACGCTAAGTTACCGTTACGCACTGCTTCTTGGATATCGTTATTTTGTCCTCGACCATGTCTTACGAATACCAAGCGTTCTGGCATTTCAAAGGTCGGGCCACTGGGCAGAGAGAGCGTTCTCTCATCAGGATCTGGCTCTCTTCCAAGTTGTGTTGCTGGCTGCGGATCTCTCATCTCCGAGAGATCTTAGCCTAGGAGACGTCCCTAAGGAAAAATTGTTCCACCACTCAGCAGACTTCTGTACCCCAGACATCTGTAGCCCACCTACAGATTATTGAGAGGGCGGAACTCCTGAGTACGAGAGTCGGTGAAGTCGCTTTTATCGGAAGTAATAATAAGGGCCCGAGATTTCACTTTCACGAGGCGCAGCTCTCCCTTGCGGGCTGGGAAACTGCAATGGGAGTAAGTTGCTATTAGTACTCAAGAGCGAGCGGAGCCATATTCGCCAGAATCGGTCTAGTCGGAGGAAATACCCCCGGCGGAAAGGGAAGGGATAAATCCCCAGTCTTCCATCTCTCATAGACCTCTCTAGCTTTATGCTTAATCGCTTTTGCCCACTCTATATACCGTGCTCTTAGGTCGATATCGTCGGAGATGCACCAGACCTTCTTCCCTGAACGGGTTGGGAGGTACTCCGTATCCAAATGAGCGCTCTTTAGCGCTAGTTGGCCAATAACTGTTTTCCCTTCTTCTTCTCTAATAGCTCTAAACTCTGCCTCTCTTCTGCCAATCTCTTCTAGAATTCTCTTGTTTGTAGTACGTCTTGCTTGCTCAGGAACGTGAAGTACTTCCATCCACGCGTCTGGAGATATGGTTAAAGTTTGTCTTTCACTGCAAAGTGCTTTGACCTTACGAATTTCTAGGCGGTACTCATGTTCTGAATAGAATCGCTTTGGCATGAAAGGAACCACTGTCCTAAAAACTCTTCGAACTGTTC
>JAGRAT010000579.1 GCA_020434495.1 Bdellovibrionales bacterium
ACCGCGCGCGCCAGCCTTGTCCGATAATAACTATTCTTAATGGATGTCGAATTAGCGACGCAGCCTCCATCAAAAATTCATTTGCTTTGTAATCCGCAGCGTACCCAGGAAGAATTACAAGATTCGATTTGTCTGCTGGGATCGACTCCATGAGGATATGCTGGGCATTGCGTAATACCGATCTATTCGCAAATTCTGCTTCATGTGCAGACGGATAAAAAGAGGTAACAAATGGACGGGGGGATGAGATCCACTTCTGCATCTGTATTTTTGGATGCGTTCCATACGCGACATAGGCATCCATCTCTGAAAGAACTGCGGATCGGACTTCCTTCGCCGCATCCGGATCCATCAAGTAATCTGAAAAGAGATTCCAACTTAAGAAATGCACAAAGTATATGGACTTTAGGGGCTGCCTCCCTAGGTTTCGCAATGCTATCGGAACGTACTGCTCAACATCGTTCTTTCCGAAGTGATATCCAACGATATCGAAGTCGTCGATTGGCAGCTCGGCACTCCAACGGTGAACTACATCTTTGACGTAATCACTACTTCTCCAACTCATTTTCTGAATGTCAAAAGCGCCCTCAGAAGGTTCAATGCCTCTGTATGAAACTTCGTGGCCTCGTAAGTTCAATGCCTCCGTAAGCCGGCGAACATATACATCGATTCCTCCGCGCTGCGGACCGATCATTAGAATTTTCATACAACTAATTCGTTATATAATTCTAATGTTTGCTTCACGGTGGCCTCGATCGGAAAAATCGGCGCGGCGGCCTGCGACTTTTTCTCGGAAAGGACATTAAGAAGCTGTGAAATGGCCATCTGAGGGTCCTGCATACTTACCCTAACAAGGTCGTTGCTAGCCGGGTACTCCGACAACACCTCACATTCTAGATTCGCCACTACCTTAAGGCCGAATGCGAGAGCTTCAACCGCCGCCAAACAAAATCCTTCCACTCGACTCGTTAAAAGGAAGGCTTGCGCCCGACGAAACAATTTTGCCTGGTCTGGCCGTGTCAGATCGCGTATGCGAATGGTTTGATAATCTTTGTTGGCTTCCCAATGAACCTCCGAAGGAGACATGCCAAGACTAAGCACGAACACAATCGGATAAGGAGTCTTCTGTACGATGTTCTGCAAGACGTCATACCCCTTCATGCGGCTCGTTTTTCCAATCCAATACACCATGGATGCCGACTGAGGGATCAACTCAGATAACTTAATACCTTGAAGCGGACGTACTTCAGTTCCCTGCGAATCCAGCTCGATGCCCGAATTGAGCGTCTCAGAGCAATCATCGAGCCATCCTTTTAAGCTAATACCGTTATGAATCACTCGATGGACCTTCACTCCATAAGCTGACTCGATGTCACGACGAGCAAAGTCACTTACCGCTACTAAGCAATCAGAAAGTTGACAAAGCTCACGCTCGCCCTGTTCCAAGAGAGGCTCAGGACCGAACATTCGAGAAACTGATGGATCGCACCGGACTACAACTTTTCCACGCTCAGACTTCCGCAAGTATTCAAGCAGTTCAAATTTCCAGTTAGAGCATTCGCAGATATCGGGCGAAAGAGTGGTTAGCAACTCCGCGACCTTGTGAGAATGAACCAATGGATCGCTCACGCGAGGAAGAACATGGAACGAGATTCCCTCTACTCGTGTCGGAGTTTCTCTTGTAGTAACTAAATGGACATCCCACCCAAGGTCGCGGAATCCCTGAGCAAGGCTCCAGTAGAGCGCGCTTACTCCGCCGCGTTCCACTACGCCAATGTCTTTGTGAACAAGCGCTATTCTCATCGGGACTGCTTTTTCTTCAAAATATCTATATACTCGGGTCACAATCGAATAACACGAAGCTTATGCTTGATCACCGCGAAAATCTTAATCCAGTACAAAACGTT
>JAGRAT010000580.1 GCA_020434495.1 Bdellovibrionales bacterium
TAGATCGACGGTTCGACCAATGATAGCCACAATCACAACGGTGATCAGGAGTTTCAGCACTAACTTCCAATTCATAGGGAGAGAGCTTACGATATCCTGGCAACGTCCTCAATTGACCGAGGATAATGAATTCACTAAATACAGGGACTTAGCCCGAAGCATTCATGAGCAATGCGAGCTAGCTTAGGAACAAACGACGTGCCGAGTACTATCACCAAGGAGGAAGCTACTGTTTCCATCGAGACATTTGGGTGCAGCGCCAACCATGCCGATTCAGAGCTTTTACGGCATCATGCAGCGGCTGCCGGATATCGACTCGTTGATGGGACTGGCGAGGTCGTTATTCTCAACACCTGTACGGTCAAGGGCCCTACCCAAACCGCGATAGAGAAGCGCATTCAACTACTTGAAAACGAAGGAAAAAAAGTAGTAGTGGCAGGATGCCTCTCACAGGCTTCGCCAGAAAATCCGTTGTTTAGAGGAAAAAGCCTCCTCGGTCCTGATACTGTCGATCAGGTCTCGGAGGCGCTCTCTGCCACTCTCAACTCGAGTCCGATCCAGATTACCAAGAGGTCCAAGAGCCCACTTCCCCTTCTCCCCCCGAGCAAGAATTCAGATGCAAACTCACCGTTCATACTTAGTGTCTCCCAGGGATGTTTGAGCTCTTGCTCTTTCTGTATGACGAAACTCGCTAGGGGAAATCTGCGTTCGCATACGGTACGCCATCTAAGAGACGTGACCCGTACAGCGATAGAAATGGGGCACAAAGAGGTATATCTGACCTCGCAAGATACTTCAGCATACGGATTTGATATCGGGGTAACCTTGGTTGATCTTTTAGCAGCGCTCATTGAGATCAAGGGCGAGTTCAAAATTCGTATTGGGATGGCAAACCCACAGCACTTCAAATTGTTCTTGAAAGAGCTTTGGCCTCTCTTCCAATCAGACAAACTCTATCGATTCCTTCACGTACCTCTCCAAAGTGGAAGCAACACAGTGCTCGATCACATGCGGAGAGAACATAGCGCCGAGGATTACCTGTCTATCGTGGGAGAGGGACGAAGCCTGTACCCGGATCTCACCATCGCCACGGACATCATCTGTGGGTACCCGACGGAAACCGGCGAAGATCATCAACTCACCCTTGCCGCTCTTCGACGCAGCATGCCCGATGCCGTCAATATCTCTCGATTCTGGCCGCGGCCGAAGACTCGAGCCGAACGGCTCCCAGAGCTTCCTGGCAGTCTCGTAAAGGGAAGGAGCAAGGAGGTTACCGAACTCTTTCGACGGCTATCTCGCGCAAGAAATCGTTCTTGGCTTGGGTGGCAAGGTTCTGTTTTTATCACAGAGGAAGCGAACGCGAGGACACCTCGATGTGTTGGGAGAAATTACTCTTACAAACAGGTGCTCCTCCCAAAGGGAACCGTCGCAAGAAAAGGCGAGACGGTTGCTGGCAAAATCGTTGACTACGGCAACTTCGATCTGAGAAGTGAGTAGCGTTCTGCAACCCAAGTGAGATCAGATGCGCGACGAAGGAGATAGAACGTCTGGTTCATCGGACTGAGGAGCGACGCGGTTGACGAAGAGATCACCCCTTATAACGCCGATTACCTGTTATTTGCAGACGCCTTTATAGGGCTCAAGATTATCCAACACCTTCCCAGCTCCTTCCACCACTGCAGCAAGCGGATCATCCGCGACTGTGACGCTGACCTTCAACTGTTCCGCGATATGACGATCTAGCCCTTTTAACAGAGCTCCGCCACCAGCCATTGCAATTCCGGTTGACATAAGGTCTCCAGAGAGCTCTGGTGGGGTATTCTCCAATGCCTGGCGGATAGCGGCGGTGATGCTCGAAACGACTTCGGCTATGGCTTCTCGAATCTCCGCACC
>JAGRAT010000581.1 GCA_020434495.1 Bdellovibrionales bacterium
ACTCTCGAAAATCGTTCTTGTATTCAGCGATGTTGTAATGCTTTCGCCGCAATACGAAGACTGCTACAGCGACAACCATAGCAACTCGATCGAACACCCGAGAATACGGCCACGGAAGCTCCGGATAGAAAGACTTCAACCCAACATACAGAGACGGAGCCACTAGGGATGAGAGAATCAAGGTCCCAAAAATGAGAATCGCCAACTCTCGGCACAACCGCCAGAATGCTTCGGAATGCTCTCCCATCATTACTCACCCTCAATTACCAAAAGGAGCACCATCAAAAAGTGCATAGTACTGCTTGAAGGAGAAAAAAGTCTATCCGGGCTCGCTCGTCTTTCGCCCCTGCAGGAGTGTAAATATCTCTCTGCTGCCCTTTCGCTCTGAACTAAAAGTTTCATACGCGAGGATTGGTGCTGTTCCCCCAATAGAAATCTGATAATCAAACTTCTCCAACTCACTGCTCCCAGGAGGAAGAATACTCACAGGTCGATTCAAATAAAACAGGATGGCATCGAACCGCTCATCATTCCAATCCTTCGCCACTGCCACTGAAGCGGCATCTCCGGTAATGTTATGAACGGCTTCGGCAAAGGAGCGATATCCTTTGAACTGAGCTTTTACACCCTCCCCTATTCCAAACATAAAGACAACGATAGCGACGACGGCGAAAGAGATTAGCGAACGATTGAAAAAGGAAAATAGAAAAAGAAGTACGAGGAGCAGTGTCCCAGGAAGAAGCAGCCAACGATTCACGGTAAAATACTGCATCAACTCCATACTCATCCTCTCATTGTTCAGCCAGAGAAGATTGCTCGCCACCACTATCAGCAACAGTAAAACAGCAAGAACTGCGGTCATTATATGAACGACAGACCAAGCCTGCTCCGCTACCATCCACCACCGCTTTGAAGAGAGCTGGTAAAGATCAACTAATCGAATAGACAGATACATTGCAAATAGCGGATACAGAGGGAGGAGATAGGCGCTGCGCTTTCCCGAGGAGAGAGAGAGCAAGAAAGTTCCCGCAGCGAGAGCTAAGAAGAGAAGTTTCTCCAACTCGTAAACCCGACGATGCTCCAAACAAAAAGGTCCAGTCCTTTTGCCGCTCAGCACCCTGCGAGAAAGCACGAAGAAGATAAACACCAACGACCAAGGAAATGCTCCCTTCAGCCATGTCGCTAAGTAATACCAGATCGGTTGCTCGACGATGACAGACCCTCCCGTAATCCGAGCGACATTCTCAAAGAGATGCCGCTCAATAAAGGGACCACCGGCAGAAATGGCTCCAAGGACGTACCATCCGGGACCAATCAGGAGAATAGGTATCCAGGCGAAACGCGGTCTCAGGAGGAAACCGAGAGATGGAAGCAAGCGAAAGCGATAGAGCAGTGCCGCGCAGGCCATAAAGAGAGGCAAAACAATTCCAAGGGGTCCCTTGGTAAGCGCAGCAAAAGCCATCGCAAAAGCTGGCCAGAGGAAGGAGCGGCGATGAAGATCTCGAATCGACTCGGCTTCACTAATCGCCAGAATCAACGAAAGAGTTGCAGCGAAGACAAAAAAAGCAAACACCATATCGACTCGGGCATCGCTGGCAAGTCGGAGAAAATCTGGCGTCAGCGCGAGAACAAAAAGTGCTATCTTTGCCTGCTGTCGAGCTCCGAGTTGAATCAGTGTTGTCACCACAAGAATCAGCGAGCCAAGAGCAAACAAGCTTGAGATCGCTCGATGTATCCAGCAATTCACTGGAACACCTACGAGGAGAGAGATACTAGCAGAGATCCAATGATGCAACGGCGGCTTAGAGGCAATCACTCCATTCCGTGTTGGAACTATCCATGACCCGCCTTCTGAGAGAGTCCTCGCAACGAGCACTTCCCTGGCTTCAG
>JAGRAT010000582.1 GCA_020434495.1 Bdellovibrionales bacterium
TCATAATCCATTTTCTATGCCACAAGGTGGAATGAAATCGCTTGAAGAGCTTCATCCATTGGATATCAAAGCGCATCAGTACGATCTGGTATGCAATGGGTATGAGCTTGGGAGCGGAGCCATTCGAAACCATGATGCGGAGATTATGTATAAGGCATTTTCGATAGCTGGCTATGGCAAAGAGGTTGTCGACGAAAAATTTGGTGGAATGATTCGTGCCTTTTCATATGGTGCTCCTCCTCATGGAGGTATTGCTCATGGATTAGAGCGAATCATTATGATTCTCTGTGGGGAAGAGACTATTCGTGATGTTATCATGTTCCCACTCGCTCAGACTGGCGAAGATCTTTTAATGGGGGCGCCGAGTGAGGTTACTGCTCAAGCGCTGCAAGATGTACATATCCGTGTGGAGCTACCTCTTGAGTTAAAAGAGAAAGAGTTGCGAGAGAAGGCGGTCGGGTAAAAAATACCTGGGTAAGAAGATCCGGCGATAAGTGGGCTGCGCCCTCTCTCTTCTGCAGCTACTTCTTCTCCCAACTGCCGCCAACTTTCACAAATTGGCCTAGAGGGGTGTTATTGATCGCTTTCTTTCCAGCGAGGGCTTCTACTGCCATTAGCGAAGTTCCATTCTTTTGGGCGATTCTCTCATACTCAGCTTTTCGCTTTGAGTTGATATCCTGTATGAGAGCCACGGTATCAGCCGCCGGAGAAGCGCTTACCGACTCAAGATAGCCAGAAGGGGTTTCGCCAACCTGACCAGCAGCTTTTGCTTGATCAAGGCTAATAGCTAACGCTTGGGCCGTGAAGAGGAGTAGGCTTAGGGTTAAAATGACAATGTAATCGAGCAACTTCACAACTTCCTCCTAAAACAACGGGCTATCTTTTGAGATCACATCTTCCAGGTCTTTTTCAACCTTCACTTTTACTTCGTGATCAATCTTCACATTTAAATTGATGGTTATTGGCTTGTCCGGAGCGGCAACCTCTACCCGTGGGGTGCAGCCAGAGAACGAGAGAATGGATATGATAAGGATCACGAAAGGGAGTGATCTGTTGGCACTAATCCTTAGCGAGGGGATTCTTACTAAATTTTTCACAACATTACTCCGCCTTATCTTTATCCGCTTCTTTTTGATCCGGCTCGAGACTACTACTGCCCAAAAGACCACTACTGCCCAAATTGTCTTACCATTCGAATGCTTTCAAGCAGCTTAAAGAGATTCTGCTCTATGTTTACGTTGACGTCTATGGGGCGAGTTTTATTCAATTTTTTATTTGTTCCAGATAGTCGGGCTTTTATGAGCATCTCTCCTTTGGGATCGAGCTCTACATCGGCCTCAAGCCGGGTGTACTCATAATCCTCTAACGCCTGAGCAACAAGTCTGTACTGATCCCCAAGTGCGGAGGCAGAATCCTCTTTTGGGCGATATTGAATTTTCCCTCCGGGGGGCCGTGATCGCAAGGCTCCAGAAGAGATGCTGACTCCACCTGGAGCTATTTTGATGGGAAGAGTTGCTTCAAGGTATCCGGTCGCATCAATAGGACTATCTGGGACGAGCTCGACTAGCTTCTGAAGGGAGAGATTCTCTGCTCGAACTGGAACAAGCAAATTCCCCTCTTCAGCAGGGGGGAAATTGATCTTTCCGATCTGAACGGTGGAGTCAAGGGTGTTGCCAGTGCTTGGTCCAAGAGATGCTCTAAATGTTCCTTCTTTTGGTGCCTCAGCAGAGAGGGTGCTCTTTATATTCTGGATGGCGATTCCATACTGGGCTTGCTGGATAAGGATCTCAAAAGGTGGCAGCTCAAGATCTTTATTGTTAAGCCTTCCAACAAGAGTTCCATATCCTCCAGAAAAGTTCGCGCCATAAGCATTCCCTG
>JAGRAT010000583.1 GCA_020434495.1 Bdellovibrionales bacterium
AGAGTCGTCTCATCAAAAGCAGTATTTATACTATCATCGGAAATTTCCCTGGGAGGCTCTGCTACTTATATTCTGATGCTCTTGCCGTTTCTGACTCGATCGATGACATTTTCAGATTTGATTTCGCTCCAGTGTGCTTTTCCCCCGACCACTTTATGACTGTTTCAAAATTTGCAAAATATGCTCTCGCACCAGAAAATCCCTGGAACTTAGACCTTGGAGCGGCACTTCGACACGAATTTTCTGTCGAAATTCCAGCAGACTGGCCCCTCTGGAATGGTGGAATGTTTACCTTTTCCGCAGAAGCCGAGCAGTTCTTTGACCGATGGAATGCAAACACTCGCCGTATCTTACATTCAGAGTATTGGCTTTCACGAGATCAAACCTCCCTGATCGCTACGGTGTTTCAAATGAACATGCATGATAATAAAACGATTCCCTCGGAATTTAACTGGTTGGTACGACACTCCGGACGATGGAATAGTCGGACTAATTTCGATGAGCGAGGATTCTCCTACGATGGAAAGAAGATACACGTTATGCATTTTATTCCTGGGTTTGACTCATCCTACGGAGATACATCGGTGAGAGAGTGGACTCAAGTTCGGCAGCTTTTAGAGACAGATATTGAAAAATGATGGTTTGCATGAAGGAGATTATGACAAATACCGATTCTTCAAGGGAAGGCCAATCCAACATCCAGAATCCCTCATACCAGCACCTTGAGCTTTTAAACAGCCAACTCCGCAATATAGTAAAACGAACAAAGATCAACGTCGAATTCACCTATCGTACAGAAGATCTCGTGAACGAACGTATTCTTGAACTCACCCTTCAATGTAACTCTGTGCTAGATGTTGGCAAAGGGTCTCGCGAACACTATGCAAAATTCGCGGCCTCGCAGATCCAAACACTCGACATCGAGCAATACGATGATTACCCCGATATCCGCGGCGATATTTGCAATCCTTCTGCTTTGCTGCATGACTCCTTTGACGGAGTAATTTGCCTCGCTGTTCTTGAGCATGTTTACGACCCGAAAGGAGCGGTAGAGGCAATTCATTCTCTACTGCGAAAGGGCGGCATTTGCTTCGCTTACCTTCCATTTCTCTACCGCTACCACGCTCCCGGTGATCTAAAATTTCAAGACTATTACCGGTTTTCTCGGGATGGAATCGCTTATCTCTTTCGCGATTTTGAAGATGTCACTTTGTATCCGATTAGAGGGCGATTCTCTACAATGTTTAATCTTGAACGGTATTGGAAGAAGAAAGTAGAGCGCTACTGCGGTCAAAGGATCAACCGATTCGTAGATTGGGTCGGGGGGAAAATGTTGGGGAGAAAAGATGAATACCTGCGAGCTTCCGGATATTTCGTTCGAGCGGTGAAATAGGCACCACTTCATTCAGCTGCAACGAGTCATAAATCTAATTTCCTAACGTGGATTGTGTAAGAGCAAGACACCGAGGCCGGCAGCCTCACCTCTCATGGATTGCTCAGTACAATCAATAGCGTCCTCGCCAAAGGACTCACATATCTCTTTCCAAAGCTGTTTCATCCCGTCATTAAGCTTGATGTCATCAAAAACAACGAGCCGAGGGTGGAACCTCCGGTTGTACTCCGTGAAGCATCGGAAGGTGTGGTCATAGGTGTGAGTCGAATCGATATGCAAAAGATCAATCGAGGAACTGAATATACTATGAACTTTCTGCAAAACCTCCGGATCAAAGCAGTCCCCGACAATTTTTTTGACGCACGGAAATTTCTCATAGGCCTCGACATTTTCGTTCGTCCTATCGATGGTCACCAACGTATGAGACCTTCCAGAATTTTTCAGCATTCCGCGCGCGATTGAAAAAGCCGACCCTC
>JAGRAT010000584.1 GCA_020434495.1 Bdellovibrionales bacterium
CCATCCTGCGCTCCGGTAAGATCAATAACCGCAACCTTAATATTGCGGTAGTCAGTAACGGCGACGGCATTCTTCGCTGAACCGGTATAAGAAAAAAAATTGTTCACTGCTAAGCCACTCAACACTCCAATCAATGAAATGGTAACGAGCACTTCTATCAGTGAAATTCCATGCATACTGTGGCGATTCAATGGGCCTCCTCAATCAACTTCCTCTATCAGCTATCCAGCGAGCTTCTCTGTTTCGAGTAGCATTTTCCGAAAAGTCTTAACCCCATTTTGCCAGATTTCTGGACGAGAGAGGTTCACCCCCAGCAGATGCCCGAGCTCAACCGGAGATTTAGAGTTTCCAGAGCGCAAGAACTCGATGTATCGCTGAGCAAAAGGTTCAGGTTGATGCTCAAACTTCTCATAAAGTCCTAGGGCAAAGAGCTGCCCAAACGAATATGCATATACGTAAAACGGAGTATGCACAAAATGCGGGACATAGCTCCACCAGTAATCGTATCCAGGAGTGAGCTCAACGGAGCCGCGAAACATCTCTTCCTGTCGCGCCCTCCAGATGCGGTTAAAATCCTCTGTGTGCAGCTCTCCTTTTCTCCGAGCAGCGTGGACATCCCGCTCGAAGAGAAACATCGACACCTGACGGTGAATAGTCGCTATCAAGTTTTCAAGGTGATGGACTCGAAGAGCAAGTTTCGCCTCTTGAGATCGCATCTTGTCGACCAAGGAGTAAAAGAGGAGAAGCTCTGCGAAGACGCTCGCCGTTTCAGCAATGGTGAGAGGCGTATCAAAATTTAAGTATCTCTGCTCTCTCATCAAGTAGGCGTGAATAGCATGACCAAGTTCGTGAGCAAGGGTAAATACGTCTCGTTCGGTTCCTCCGTAGTTCATAAACACGTACGGATGAAGATCTGGGGTAACAAAAGAACAAAATGCTCCCCCTCGCTTTCCAGGACGGGCCTCAGCATCAATCCACCGCCGGGTAAAGAACTCCTTGGCGATCCGACCGAACTCCGGATGAAAATCCTCAAAGGCTTCTATGACATAATTCTTCGCGTCGTTCCAAGGAATCTTTCTACCATGGCCAATTGGAGCGTAACGATCATAGTCATAAAGCTTTTTGTATCCGAGGAGATCTCTCTTGAATTCATAGAACCGAGCAACATCGCGGTAACTCTGCTTCGTCGCCCGCACCAGGGCGTCAACCACCTTCATCGGAATCTGATTCTCAAGATGTCGGGCATCTTCTGGATTTTCAAACTTGTGGTAGCGGTCGCGAACCTGTTTATCTTGGAGGAGGGTATTGAAAATAAGGGTTATACGCCTCGAATCTTCTATAAGACCATTAGAAAAACCGGCCTGCGCTGCCTGCCGAGTAGCTCGGTCGGAGCTATGTAACAGATCAAGAGCTTCAGACAATGAGTGGAACGAGGCTTTCTTCCCGCGTTTAATCTCATACTCCCGCGCAGCAAACTCCTCGTCGTACATACGGTTTAGAGCAGAGCTCCCGGTAAGACTGAGATCCGAGAAGATCTGCTTCTCCCGCTCTGGCAACTCATGCCTCTGATACTGGATAAGCGAGGCGATATAGTTGTGGTACTCGGAGAGAGCCTTATTCTTCGCAAGTTTCTGTAACTTGGATTTATCCACAGCAAGAAGTTCCGGCGAAAAGAACGCCAACGTATTAGAAATCTGCACATACTCAGTCCGAATCTTCTGAAGGAGCGCCCCTCGTCCTGAGACCATCACCGATTCTGAAAACAAGAGAGAAGCGAAATGGTACGGCTTCGAAGAGAGGATCATGAGATCTTCATATTCATGGATCATTTTCAGGAAAGCATCCGCTGTGCGGAGTTG
>JAGRAT010000585.1 GCA_020434495.1 Bdellovibrionales bacterium
TTCCCTCTGGGAGGTCTGTCCTACGGCAGACGAGCGCTAAAAGTTATCACCGCTTCGCGGCAATAACTTTCGAGAAGAGCTCTAAAAAAGCTATTTATACTTTTCAAGGATCTTCTCGGCTGCATCAGATATGCGACGATTCTTGTGCTCGCTCAGCTCTTTAATGGTTGGAAGAGCGGCCTCTCGAATTTGCTGTTGTGTTCCAAGTATATCGATCAATGTAGCTTGTACGGCTTCGCTCGATTGAAGTGTTGCGGCCGCATCTTGGACAAATTGCTTCCCAAGTATCTTTGTTTTCACAAAAATGGCGGGCAGAATACCTGCGGCGGAATGAGCGGATGCAAGTGCACGAATCGGATTTGGGTCCTGTGCAGCCAGAATCAAATGAGCATGGGCGATCACTAAACTTTCACTTGCTGGGAAAACTTCAAGAATGGCTCTAGCTGCGCGGGCTTTGACAGCAAAGGAGTGGTCTTTGGCATAGGCATCGGAGCCATCCCGGGTACCTAAATGCATCTTCTCAAAGTCTGCTTCTGACAATGGAGGTTTATCGAGATCCTGAATGAGCGTAAGATGCATCTCTGCGGCATCAGGGTCTTGATCGCGACCTGCTCGAGGAAAAGGTACAAGATGGTGGGCGACCTCAAAGGCTAAAGTCCGAACATCATCTCTTTCTGAGTGAAATGCATTCTTGTATCGGGTAGGACCATCATTAAATTCTAATGCTATCCAATCAAGTTTTATGACGAGATGGTTCCCGATGATATCCAACGGCGAATAGTTCTTCGAGCCCAAACGGATGTTTCCAATCTTTTCTTGTTCCTCCCAGTACGCTCTTTGTTTTGCAATTACCACTCTTGAGATTGCTTCCTGATTTGCGGCCCCCACAAATCCACTACCTTCTGGGTCAGTGTCTTTTCCCCATAGGAAGGTCCGAGACGCGTTTGGGGTAAGTGCGGCCATCGTGGCACAAATTTGCGGGGTAATCTGATGATTCTCCAACGCAAGGCACAGTTGAAGTTCTGGCAAAATCTTATCGGCCTGATCCTGAAACAATCGTAGGGCAGAGTAAGCGGCAATTTTCAATTCTGGATCAAGTGCTCCCTTAGCGACTTCTAGGAGTGCAAATGCTCCAAATTCCTTCCTTTGCAAAATTGCCTGAGTAGCCTGGGTTAGAGTTTCGGAATCACTCTCTGGACTCGCGACTAACTTGTGAGCCAACGACTTTGCCGCTTCAACTTGGAGAGCATCAACTCGAAACTCCTCATGATGTTGTCCAATCGCAAGTGAACCCAGAACTGCAGATGCCACCATTCTTTGAGTAATTTCTTGCATAGGTTCAATGGAGAACAAATCAATTTCGGATAGCAGCCAGTATAAAGTGCCAGCAGGCAAAAATGCAAATTATTCACATTAATCTGAAGCACGGCTCATCGCTCGGCAGACGAGGGGTGTATTCATTGTTGCGACTCCGGAGGTTTCGTCATGCGCTCCCTATTATACTGCCCGCAAATGAAATTCCCGGTTTCGTCATCGAAAGCTGATCGCTTTCGGCTTATTCTACGGGCAGTATTTGTTGTCCCTCCGGGGGACCTCCCGGCAATTTCAATTGCCTTCAGTATAGTTTTTCTTGGTATTCTCATTCCTCCTCTCTGCTCGGCTCAGGTGGCTCCCCTCTGTGCAGAGTCTTCGCCGGCGACTCCTGAGCTTACTGCACTTGAGGGATATGGAGCCCACTGGTTGCGAGAAGTAGCGGAACAGCGAGCTTTGGAAGCGTGTGAACTCGATCGCGTGGCAGCGTTGCAGGAGAATCAGGCCGAAGTGAAAAGAGTGAAGGAATAC
>JAGRAT010000586.1 GCA_020434495.1 Bdellovibrionales bacterium
AGCAACAGGAAAGACAACGCTATAACCGAAGAGCAACGGCTTACCTGTTTAACGGATCTCATCCGCGCTCGCAGCCCGCAATTCATGATCATCCTCAACTTTCCCATCACGAAGTCGAATAAGTCGCTTTGCGCGCTCCATCACCTGTTCATCATGGGTTGAAAAGAGAAAGGTAACATTCCGAGTCCTGTTGAGATCTTCCATGAGGGTCAACAAGGAAGCGGCGGTTTTCGAATCGAGGTTAGCCGTTGGCTCGTCGGCAAGAATGATATCCGGTTCGCTTGCGATAGCTCGAGCAACTGCTACTCTTTGCTGCTGCCCTCCAGACATCTCATCCGGTCGTCTATTCGCAAGTTCCACAAGACCAACACGCTCCAAGAGCTTCAACGCCCTCTCCATTCGCTTATCTGCAGGCACTCCTTGTAGCTGCATTACGAACTCAACATTCTCTCGAGCACTGAGTACAGGAATGAGATTGTACGATTGGAAGATGAACCCAACATGCTGCAGTCGGAACTCGGCTCGTTGCGCATTCGAAAGACGGTTCATGTGCACCGCACCAACAAGGACCTCCCCCTTCGTTGGAAGATCGAGCCCTCCTATGAGGTTAAGCAGTGTGGTTTTCCCAGAGCCAGAAGGTCCGTAAAGGGTAGTAAATTCTCCAGGCTGGAAGGTGAGCGAAACTTCATCGAGCGCTGCGATGACTTCCCCTCCCTGCTGATACTCTCGCGAGACTTCTCGCAATTGAATTGCCTTAGTCATGCAGCCTACAACCTCTGTAATGCCCTGCTCGGTTTCACCCGAGAAGCTTGCCACGCCGGATACAGACATCCAAGTGTTCCGAGGAAAATGAGGAGAACAACTATCCCGAGCACATCACCCCAGAGAATTAGCGGAAAAATTCTATTCCCGATCCCTACGACCGAAGTGCCCTTCGAAAAAGCAGAAACGTCAATTCCGGTATCAAAAGAGGAAAGAAGCGCCATCCCTGCGCCGACTCCTGCTAGTGCACCGAAAGAGAGGAGAAAAAATGACTGCATCATCGTTTCTACAACTATCCAGAATCTCGTCATACCGAGTGCATTCATTACAGCGAGCTCTCTGATTCGCTCAAAAATGCTCATTAACAAACTATTCACCAAACCAAAGCCTGCTGAAACAATGACGATCAGAAACCAGATGAAGAGAAACCCACTCTGAAGCTTCACCATTGACACAATCAAGGGCTGTAACTCTTGCCATGTTTTCACTGAAGCATCGGGGAAGAGGTATTGAAGCTCCCGCGCTACATCTTCAAGCAGGTTTTCATCGGAAACCATGATGGAGATTTCATGATAGGAATCACTCGGGACGTGAACAAGTATCCGAAGTGTTTCAATGCCAGTGAAAGCAAATTGTCGCTCCGTTGTCTCAACTTCAGAACGATACGCTCCAACGATTCGGAATCCTTGATCGGCTATTTCGTTCTCTACATCCTGAGTCATTACAACAACGCGACGAGAGACCTTTGTTTTTAGGTCTTCAACAAGTTTTTTTCCAAGCACCAAACCATGGTCATCGCTTTCAGTCAGTGCTTGTCCGTCAATCGGGGTAGCTCCAGCAAGCGAGTGAACGCCCTCAATTGATGGTCGTATCCCAACAAGGGTGATTGGTCGGGACTCCCGTTCGCTTCGAATGACTCCCGTGACTCGCAAGCGAGGAAGAACGGCGGCAACGCCGGGAATCGCTTTTGCTCGCCTGAGAATATTCGCAGGTGCTGAAACAAAGTTCTCAACTGCGGGATCGGCCTCGAAGGAGGGGTGCTGAATCTTTATATGACCGGTGAGATTGTATATC
>JAGRAT010000587.1 GCA_020434495.1 Bdellovibrionales bacterium
GCATCGAGATGATGGCCCTCGTTGAGGGTGGTGAAGAGATCGAATCTCTTACTAACAGAATTCTCGGTCGTGTTGCGGCAGAAGATATTTACGATCCAATCACCAATGAGATCCTCGTTCACCGAAGCGAAGAGATTGACGAGGAGAAGTGCGCGGCTATTAACGAAGCCGGTATTGATGCGGTAACTATCCGTTCTCCGCTCACCTGTGATAGCGAACGTGGTGTTTGCGTGCTCTGTTACGGACGTGATCTCGCACGAGGTCATGTGGTGAATATCGGAGAAGCGGTAGGGGTTATCGCGGCCCAGTCGATCGGTGAGCCAGGAACGCAGCTCACGATGAGAACGTTCCACATCGGGGGTACTGCTTCTGGTAAATCGGAACAGTCCTCGCTTGAAACTCGTTTTGCTGGTGCCGTTCGACTTGAGGGTGTTCGACTCGCAACTCGACGGGATGGTTCTCAGGTTGTGATGAGCCGTAAGAGCGACATCACCATCGTTGACGAGAACGATAATAGCCGAGAGAAGGAGCGACACGGACTCGTATACGGTGCCCGGTTGCATGTGAAGGAAGGACAGCAAGTTCCAGCTGGTCACATCCTTGCTGAATGGGATCCGTTCTCTATTCCAATTCTTTCCGAAGTCGCTGGACGTGTTGAATGGCAGGACGTCAACGAAAGCACTATGGAAGAGCGTACCGATGAACGGACTGGATTTGCTGAGCGAGAGATCGTTCAAGCAAGAGGGAAGTCTTCGGATCTTAAGCCACGTGTCGTTATTTACGGCGAAGATGGACAGACCAAGGTCTATAACCTTCCAGTCGGTGTGCGACTTGTTGTTGAGCACAACGCGGACATTGATGCGGGAGATGTTATCGCGAAGCGAGAACGTGCAACTACGAAGACAAAGGATATTACCGGTGGTCTTCCACGAGTTGTCGAGCTCTTCGAAGCGCGTAAACCAAAAGACCCAGCTGTTATCGCCGATGTGGATGGATCAATAGATTTTGGCGAAGATTCGAGAGGGAAGCGCCGAATGATCCTTACTCCCGAGTATGGAGATCCAGTCGAGTACTTGGTCCCAAAGACCAAGCACATCGCAGTCCAGAAGGGAGATATGGTGAAGGCCGGTGAAGCGCTCACTGACGGTGCTACCAACCCACATGATATTTTGCGAATCGATGGCGAGCATGCTCTCGCGGCCTACCTCGTAAACGAGATCCAGGAGATCTACCGATTACAAGGGGTGCGCATCAACGATAAGCACATTGAAGTGGTGGTGCGGCAGATGCTTCGCCGAGTGATGATCACGGAGATTGGTGACAGTACCTTCCTCCCTGGTGTTCATGAGGACAGGTTCCGTGTGATGCATGAGAACGAGCGCCTATTGGCTGAAGGGAAGAAACCAGCAGCTTATGAACCGTTACTTCTTGGTATCACTAAAGCTGCTCTAGCAACTGATTCCTTCATTTCTGCTGCGAGCTTCCAAGAGACCACTAAGGTGCTCACCGAGGCGGCTGTAAATGGCGCAGTAGATAACCTAAATGGCTTGAAAGAGAACGTCATCATGGGACGACTGATACCTGCAGGGTCCGGTGTTGATGTCTATCAGGAATTGGACATCAAGGTTGAAGGAGAAGAGGAAGAAGAGAAACAAGAAGAATTCAGAATTGGTCAAACCAGTCTTGAGTCTCTTGCTGGACTACTTTAAGTCACTTCTGAGAAGTTGCTGCCGCGAGAGCGGAACGCACACTGAATTAGGGCACACTGCAACAGATAAAAAAATCCCTCCTGTTTGGGTTTTTAACCGAACAGGAGGGTTT
>JAGRAT010000588.1 GCA_020434495.1 Bdellovibrionales bacterium
CATAGTATCCAGAGATCTCGTTTCTCGAGAGGCTGTTTCTCGGGAGCACGGAACAAAAGAGGACAGTGTCATAGAGAGTGATGTTGTTGCCTCGGGGAAGATCGTTTCGTTTGTTCCTCGAAAATCTCCACAGTTTTCTGCCCAAGATTCTTCGAACGTTCCTTCCAGAGGGCAGATTCCGATTGCGCACGAAGTGCAGAACGTTGATATTCCAGATGGGCCTTACTACTTGTAGGGCTTGATTCCTCTTTAGGAAGTTTCTCGTTCTATCCTTTCACCACAAAATTTGCAAAATACGGCGTCGTTGTCGTGACCTTCACGTGAGCAGGCGTGACACGAGCGTTGATCAATATGGTGATGCTCCTGCGCTCTCGAGAGCTCTACACTTACTATTCCCGTGGGAACAGCGATGATTCCGTAGCCGCATATCATGAGTATCGACGAGAGGAACTGACCTAGTGGGGTGATGGGGCTAATGTCTCCGTAACCAACGGTAGTAATCGTAACGACTGCCCAGTAGATTCCTTTCGGAATGCTTGTGAATCCTGACTCTGCACCTTCTATCAGGTGCATCAATGCTCCGGCGATGACGACCGTCCCGAATACCGCTCCGAGAAAGACGGTTATTTTGTGACGGCTTGCCGTGAGTGCGCGTGAGAGGGTATCTGCCTCTCCCAAATAACGAGCGAGTTTTAAGACTCGAAAGATTCTCATCAGGCGCAGTATCCGAATTACGAGGAGGTACTGAGAGTTGACGATGAAGAGGCTGAGGAAGGTGGGAAGTATCGACAGCAGATCGACTATCCCAAAAAAGCTGAGGGCATACTTGGCAGGGCGGGTGACCGAGTAAAGGCGCAAGAGATATTCAGCGGTGAAGAGAATAGTGAACACCCACTCGAAAATTCGTATGAGGTCGCCGTATTGAGTGCGATAGCTCTCGACGCTATCGAGGCAAACAACCGCAACGCTAAGCGCAATGGCCCAGAGGAGAACGACATCAAAGAGCCTTCCGGCAGGGGTGTCAGCTTCAAATATTACTTCGTGAATCTTCTGTCGTAAGGTCATGCCGGGAGTATAGCTTGCTGCAAGACGTTCAATAATGGGGTATTTTTCTCTGTGCGGGCTCCTGGTACCGTCGTCAGACGGATTGAGGCGATATGATTTTTAAAGTTTTCCTGCTCTTAGTTGGAATTGGGGTGCTCCTAGTGGGGGCAGATTTTCTTGTTCGAGGTTCGCGGGATATCGCGATGCGTCTAGGGGTATCCACTCTCATTATTGGACTCACCGTTGTTGCCTTCGGAACCTCTGCTCCAGAGCTTTTTGTCTCGGTAGCCGCAGCGATTGATGGAACTGCTGATGTGGCGGTAGGAAACGTTGTTGGGAGTAATATTTTCAATATTCTCGTTATCATCGGAATCACCGCGTTTCTGACACCGGTGAATGTCGCAAAGAGTGTGCAAAAACGTGAATATCCATTTATGTTGCTTACCCTGGGCCTGATGGTTTTTTTCGCATCAGATGGAACAATATCGCGCGCAGAGGGAGCCATCTTCCTGGTCGGGTTGCTCGGTTATCTTTTCCTCAACTACTGGGAAGTTACCCGCGCCGAACGGGTTGTTATCGAGGAGTTCGACGAGGAAACTATCGGTGCCGAAAAGCCTGGACCAGTTTTACATTCAGCGCTGTTCGTTGTCGGTGGGCTGATTGGGCTTATTATCGGTGCCGAGCTGATCGTTGATAATGCGGTGTGGTGTGCGAGGCAGATAGGAGTTTCAGAACTTCTTATCGGTGTGACCTTAGTAGCGGTAGG
>JAGRAT010000058.1 GCA_020434495.1 Bdellovibrionales bacterium
CCTCGAAGTGAAGAGAGATCGAGATCTCACTGATTGGGGAAAATTTGAAACAGCGTTAAAAACTATCTTGGCCGACGATCCGTCATAGTATTTAGCGCCCTAAACCGGGCTTACTACTTCAATTTCAGATGCAGAGGACACAATCTCAACAAAAATATTCCCTTTGCCATTGATAAGTTTAATGCAAAGCGCACCTGTCAAAGTCAAAAAGTACCAGAAGAGAAAGGTCATCACACCAATTTGCATCGCAATACGAGCTTCTTCGTTAAGCCCAAGTTGGAACGACAGCCAAAGAGAGACGACAATGGAAAGGATTGCCCCTCCAACCAAGGCGATAACCTTTAAGAGCGCTCCTTCTACTATTCGAATCGTCGCATCGGTCACCGATTCTGGGTCATACCTTCCAACGACTGCAACTATTGGGGTAAGGACAATTGAAAGTGTTCTTTTGAACACGGAGAGGCAAAGAATCACACTTCCGGCTAAATAGAAGTACTTCATCTGAGCCAATCCTTCCGCTGTAGTCGAATAGAAGTAGAGTCCGATTAAGACAGCGAGGGGGAAAAGTGTTCGTAGTTCTCTTTGGAATAGATAAACTAACGACCGAGCACATCCAACAAATGCTGATGGAGTTTCAAAGAGTAATTGGGAAAACTTTAGTTTTCCTCTCTGAAGGTATTGGACTCGAACAGGAAGCACTATGGCAACAATCACCCCGGCACTACTGACAAGAAGGAACACAGCCTGTACGAACTCATAGAGGTAGGGAGCGATGGAGTATGCAAGCGCGGAAGACGAGGCAAAGAGGGGGATAAATTCGAGTAGTGCATGGTGAGCTATTGAGTATCCTTGCCAAGTCACAAGAAGCACCGTCCCGGTGTAAACCAGTTGTAGGTACCGACCCCAATGCAGCAGGTAGAATGGGGCTGCCAGGGGTATAAGGCGCTTTGGAATGGCCATAGGAGGGTTATGAGGGAATTTCCTATGGAAGAAGCCTGGAAATGGGATTGCGCTTCTCCACGACCTACCCAAAGAAAAGAGGGGCCAGCGTCTCGGGCATCGGTAACTCGAGCAGCCACCGATATTGCGAGTATGCCAAAGTAACTACCGAAAACCACATCCTGGTCCTCAGATCGTGGATATGTAGGCACGTCCGCCACTGAACACCTGAGACAACGTCCACGCCCTACTTTCGCGTTAAAGAATGTTGCTTAACTGCATTTTTATGCAACAGACACCTCCCATTTATCCATACTCTAGGGAAAGACGAGTTCCCTCACTACGATTTGGAGTGTGAAATGATCAAGTTAGAAAAAACGTTACAAAGTCGGATTCCCAATTGCCACCAAGAGTTTAAAGACGTCGATATAGTTGATCCAGAAAGAGGACGACAATTGCATGTTGACGTCATGAAAGAGAATCTACCAGCAGTGGTGCTCCACTGTCTAAGAGAAGCAAACGGGGCCGCAAACGTTAGTCTTCTGGCAGTGAATGAATGTACCCTCGATAGAGAAGGCGCTTGGAAATCCATCGCACGTTCGTGTTTCGGCGCATTCATGGAACCACCAAAAATCGAAGAAGTAGATATTCCAGCTTTTCAAGACTTCATTCAGCACCTTCGAGACTCTGGTTTAAATCCATTTCTCTCAGTAGTAACTCTCTACACAAGTTTCATACAAATGACGATGTCCACAGAAATTTGTTCCATTTGCATATCTGCCGACGAGGCAAGAGCCTATCTTTTGGATATTCGCAAAGCTGAGGCACAAAAGGGGGCAGAGAGTTGAGAAATGTGTAACATTCAGAAAGGTTGAGAAGCCTAACCGGCGTCAGAAGAGACGCTACTGGGACTGCCTACAGAAACAGTGATTCGACTTGGAGTCCTCCTCCCATACCTCCCCGTGGGAAGAAAGGACCCTCCTGACAGACGGATGTAATTCTCTTTATTTAATTGGCTGTGCAATCCTGGGAGTGGCACTCCACCAAGCTATGCAACCTCTTCCGAAACTGCGCCACCTCCAAATTCGTAATGCCTGAAAGCCTGAGACCGGGGAACCCCACTCTTTAGCAGTTTCCTCAGTTCAACTCTTTCCGAATATGCAGCTTTGTATCCCTCTACCATTCTTCCGTGCTGGACGGTTCTTGGCTCAGTTCCTTTCAACCATTTACCTATATCTCTTTCTGCAACTGCGAGCCCTCTTCGAGTAAGTTCCTCGGCAACTAGTCGCGGAGAATCTTGTCCAACAGCTCGTCTCACTCGTTCAAACAGACGATAGTCTTCATAAGTGTACTGCTTACGGGTTTGATCTTTGGCAGCGACTACAAGCTTTTTATCGAATTCTGGATAACGTTTTCCCACAATCTTCTTGAACTTCTGCACATCAGGAAGAGAAGCCAAAGTGAGTCGCGTTTTGTCCCCTACTGTGACAAAGCTTCCGATTCCAAGCTCATCCAACAGTACCGCTACCTGCTTAAAGAGCTCTTCTCCTCCCTGCTTTGTGAACTGCACCTTAGTTCCGTTAACAACGGCAAGGCTATCAACGAGCCCTCGAAGAAAGTGAACTTTCTCTCGCCTAGTTGAGAGATACTCCCACGGCAATCTCGTGTTATCACGGGTAAGCTCAGAAAGTGGTCCGATAAGCGCCATATGCCGACATCGCACCTCTCGCTGCGCCTTAGTAGCGCTTTTCTTCGGGTCAAACACTGTGACCTCGTCTATTCCAAGGTCGTTGAGTGCTGACACCACTCTTTCTATTACTCGGTCGCTCTCATGAATAATTCCAACCTGAGAAGTTGTTGTATTTGGTTGAACCCTTCCAAAATGCGTTCCAAGAAAGTAGCAAAAGGAATCTGTGTCTTGGTCTGGAAAGGTAATGTTTCCTCTTAGTTTGCTGGCTCGATACTCTTTTAGAACATCTCTGATAACCATCGGAAGCTTCCTACCAACAGTCCAGTTATGGATCTGTTGTCTCGAGCAGGTGCGAAAGGCTTCTGGTACCCCTTCGGTTTCACTTGCAAAGGCGCGAACAGCTTTAGCCACCTGCTCTGCATGAAATCCGTACTGCGTAAAGCGAAACACCGAGCGGAGGATATTGTTCGCAAAGTTAATAGCTTTCGTTCGCTCATTCAGCTCTTCAACTCGTCCCATACCGATAAGGTCTCGGGAAATCGCTTCTATCCCTTCTGCTACCCTTTCGTTTAAAGTTTCATAGTAGGGAGAGCGCCGAGAAGGACATACAAGTAAATCTTTTCCGGATCGCGCATCTACTAGGGTAAAGGCAACGGGGGTTCCAATTCTATTTTGCCAATCCTGAAACCTCTCTGCGCGCTCGTTGTGGGCAAGCGCGTTAAACAGTGTGTAAATGACGCGGTGCTTATGTTGAAGTACGGGATCTGTGTCGAATAGCTCTTTTGCCTTTCGGTAAGCGATTCGCATCGCGGTCTCTGTCGCTAGGGGTGAGTAATGCCGTGCTAAAGTTTGCAAAGCATCGTAAGAATCGGTTGATACTTCGTTAAGATCGAAACCATCGATATCTTCCGGGTCAACTTGAAGGGTAACGCGAATGGTTTTCCCCTCTATTCCGATGGCAAGTTTCTGGTCGAGTTCGTTTGCAAGCTGGTTTCTAACGACATGAAAGCTCTCACCGCTATCAGCCTCTTCAACGATAGCTGGAGAAGGCACGATAAAGTCATCGCTCGGTATAGTACTAGCTCGATCGGAATCGGTCCTCTCTAGTTCCTCGAACACGGTAGTCCCTTTGAATTACCAGAAACAGCATGGCAAAAGGGCTGAGGTAAGCAAAAATTACAGGGAAAATCGAGCGCCTACGCCCCGTTACCCACCGATGAGCTGTAGTGCAAGCTGTGGCTGCTGGTTCGCCTGAGCGAGGATAGCAGTTGAAGCCTGCTGGAGGATCGTTAGTCGGGTAAGCTCCGCTGATTCCGCTGCGATGTCCGCATCTCGAATTCGAGATTCGGCACCTTGGAAGTTTTCGCGTGCTACCTGAAGGTTTCGAATGGTGAGGTCGAGTCGGCTTTCCGCAGCTCCCAGTGTACCCCTATTCCTTGTCACCGAGGTAATTGCAGCGCTGATAGCATCAAGAGCTAAACGGGCTGCCGACTGGGACTCCAGGGTTGAACCAGCTTGAATTGAATAGAGATGTCGCGAAGTCCCCGCTGGAGCAAGTCCGATTGCCTGAAGAGTAGCTTGTACTCCCGAATAGGTAATCTGAGACACGGATGACCCATCAAAACCTACTTGGAATGTTACCCCGGCACCACCGCTAAGAAGATTGAGCCCGTTGAACTCTGTCGTAACAGCTATTCGCTCAATTTCACTCATAAGAGCCGTGAATTCGAGCTGTATAGCTGACCGCTGATCGTTACCGTACACACCATTGGCTGATTGCTCAGCAAGTTCCGCTAGTCGGCTTAGAACGTTGGTGATAGAGGAGATCGCTCCGTCGGTGATTGCAACAATCGACACACCATCCGACGCGTTTCGAATCGCTACAGATGCGACTCGTGCATCAGCCTTGAGGTTCTCGGCGATGGCGAGACCGGCGGCATCGTCCATCGCTCTGTTGATCCTCAATCCGGATGATAGTCGCTCGAAGGCTGTCTGTAGTCCCCTACTGGAAGACGCCAAGGCCCTTTGAGCGTTTATCGAAGGAAGGTTGGTTCTAATATTCAGGGTCATTGCTCAATCCTTTGTTAGTCGCTTAGTCTCCGTTAAGGGATTCCTTACCCTCCAATGAGCTGAAGTGCGAGCTGTGGTTGAGCGTTCGCCTGGGCGAGTACTGCCGCACCAGCCTGCTGTAAGATGTTCAGTCGAGTGAGTTCCGCTGACTCTTCGGCGACATCAACATCTCGAATCCGGCTTTCTGCAGCCTTAAAGTTCTCTCTAGCTACCTGAAGGTTGTTTACCGCAACTTCAAGTCGGGCTTCCGCTGCACCCAATGTGCCTCTGTTTCTGGTTACCGAGGTAATAGCGCTGTTGATTGCATCAAGCGCTAGTCGAGATGCCGATTGAGACTCCAGTGCCGTTGCACCGGAGATGGAGTAACGAATCTGTGAGCTTCCAGCCTGAGCAAGGCCTAGCGCTTGCAGGGTTGCTTCCACCCCAGAGAACGAAACTTGAGATAGTGAGGTACCATCAAAACCCACTTGGAAAACAATTTGGCTGTTTCCACTTAGGAGCTTTAATCCGTTGAATTCTGTGGTAAGGGCAATACGCTCCATCTCCTGAGTGAGCGCATCAAACTCGTTCTGAAGAGCAGAACGTTGAACGTTACCATACACACCGTTGGCAGACTGTTCGGCAAGTTCAGCAAGACGAGTAAGAACGTTTCCAACCTGACCAATGGCCTGGTCAGCAATAGAGATAATGGAAACACCGTCTGAGGCGTTTCGAATACCTACTGTCGCAATTCGCGCATCAGCCTTCAAACTTTCAGCAATTGCAAGACCAGCAGCGTCATCTCGTGCTCGGTTGATACGTAACCCAGATGACAATCGCTCGAAAGCTGTCTGTAGCCGATTGGAACTTTCAGATAAATTCCGTTGGGCTGATAGCGAAGAAATATTGGTGCGAATGTTTATACTCATGCCTGCTCTCCATGGCCGTAATTAAAATCTTTCCTTTCGCTTTGCTGAGACTCACGTACCAGCAACACCGCAATACGATAGACAAAGAGAGACACGGGAAATTCTGCCCGGTCTGACCGTCTGGGTTTAGGATGAGCAAGCGGCTTGCCAACTTGATCGGGTCTTGGGAAATGTTATTTTTGAAGAAGGATTAAAGCTCTTGAAAGTCACGCTTCGCTCTAAGCACTTTTTGAACGTATTCTTGTGTGCTTTCAGGAAGATACTGAGAGACATGTTCATAGTTTCCGGGGTCCATTCCGGCTCCCTTGGCAGCTTCCTGTGAAGCGGCCACTCGCCCCTCTCCAGCGTTGAATGCCGCTACGGCAAGTTTTTCCAGACTGGATGAATTTGCCGTGGGGTACACGGTCGAACCATTAGCAAGGGTAGTTGGCTTGGTGAAGAGGTCATGAAGATAGCGAAGATAGCGAACTCCTAGGTCGACATTCTGTGCAGGCTCATAGGGGGAATACTGCTCGGCAAGCCCTTCTCGCTCAATTATGGTGTTGGCGGTTGAATCAAGAAGCTGGAAAAGCCCCTTCGAGAAGTGCCCATCGGCACTGAGAGCATTGGGATCAAACGACGACTCAACTGCCACAACCGCCATACCAAGCTTTGGATCGATGCCGTGACTACTTCCTGCAGTCTTAACCATCTCTCCTACACGCTCCACTCGCTCCTTCTTAGGAGCGAATACGAGATCATCATGTTCTCCTATTCTTCGGACCTTAAGCACTGTCGGAGTTTTGACACCTTGGTCTACTGACTTGTCTTCTATTGACGGTACTTCTCTTGGGAGAAGTTGGGGTGTCATGAGCTCTGGCAGATCAAATGAATATCGAGCGAGTGGGCCTTTATCGGTTAAGATGCTGGCACTTTCGGACTCAGCGGGGGCACGATTTTCGGCTGTTTTTCCTGGTGATTCTATCTGGTTAGGGTCAAGTTGCCCAATCAGCTCGGCAAACTCGGGAGCCTTGGCTGGACGCGCCTGATTCTCAAACGTTGGGGTCCCTAAGAGCTGTTGAAGTACCCTGGTGGGACCGAGAAAGTCTACCTTCATAGTGGATTCCGTTCCAATTCTAAGGGGGGAGTATCAAGAGACATGCCAGAAGTGAGGCCTGAATTTCGAAGCAAAGAGGAATTGAAAAGTGATGAAACCAGTGCACCGGCCGGCAGATTCAGCCTCAAGAGTTCAGAGTGCTAGCGCCGAGATTTCACCCATTCATCGAAAGAAGGGACAGCGAAGAGCTTGGCTATTTTTTCGTCAACTCCGTGCCTAACCGCCTCTTTAAATCCAGAGTCAGAAACAAGGTCCTTTATATTTTGAAGGGCTTCTGCAACTTCTTGCTCTAAGCTTTTCAACATTTCAGGTTCAAGTTGCCCTTGGAGACGAGAGATCTCTCTCTTTCTTTCTGTTAAATAGCGAAGCTCAAGATCTTCTGGGCGGGAGATTCGTTTCGGAAACTCCTTTGAAGATCGACTCTTCTGAGTCTTACTCTGTTGCGGTTGATCGGAGGGAAGAGAAAAATCCCACGGTTTCTCAAGAGCCCTGTACAAGAAACCGGGGGCATTTCTTGAAATGGAAGAACTCCGTTCTCGCACAAGTTTATCAAAATACTTCAGGATCTCCTCTGCTCGCTGTTCACATTCATTGAGCTCTATCTGATAACTCAGTCTCTCGGCTTGCTTTTGAACTATCCCACGGGCTGTCAATTTCTCTACCAACGACGAGACACCTCTGCGAACTCCCTCTACCACTGGAACTCCATCGATCTCGGGGGTGGATGGCCTCGACGGAGATGCCATCGAAGGAGATGCCAGTTGTCCACTATTAAAAGCCTGTCCATGTGCAGAGAGGTTTACCCGATGAGGATGAGGATCACTGACAGCTCTTCCCCTTCGCTCTTTACGCCTCCCGTTTTCTCCCGCGGCATAAAAAGTGACTTCAGTCCCCTGCCCTTTTCCGCTGTATTCAACGTGGGACAAAAATCCACTTGCTACCAACTCTTCAACCGCGGGATCAATTTGCTGCCGCAATGAACTTGGATATTTATATGTTCTCGAGACGCCAATCTTCTCGTGCGCAAGGGTAAAAAGATTCATGGAGAATTTTGAGCGGTACCAAAAATGTTTGTCTAGAAATCGGTAGAGTCTTTTACTGACCGCGCTTTCGAGTTTTAAAAAATAATCAAAATCGAGCTTCTTTATAAATCCCGAACGAAATGATTTGTGTAGCACTTCACTCCACACAAAAAACGAAGGCTTTGGATTTAGCGATTTTCCACTGTTTATTTCGTATTCATCGATGATGCCGAAATTCCTGGTACTAAACCCTTTCGAATCGTTATCATAAAAGCTATTTGATGCCTTAATTCTTACCCCGCTTAAACGATCAAGTGCGTTGGTGAGTCTCTTGTAGCTTCGTCCCTCTGTGCTCCACCGAAGCGCCTTAAGAAGTTCATAACGAGTAAAGTAGACCTTCCGTTGATCAAGGCCTTTATCAACGGAAATCTTCAAGAGACCAAGCAAAACTTCATCGTCCGACGCGGTTGGAAGACCAAATTTATCAGCAGCAGTTATGATCCATTGCCGCTTCACAGGCTGCCCATTCTTGTCGTAAATGGTATCCTCAAATTCTAATGTTTTCTTGTTAGGACTGACTCTGGTCGAAAGAACACTTAGCGGGAATTCTGCAAGGTTCATCTCGTCACGTGAATAGCGCGAGGGAGTAAGGGGGTTCTTTGCACCGTAGTATTTCACGAAAGCCGAGGCTTCTATCGAGGTCTGCTCATGGTTCGAATGACCTGCCTGTGCTTCGTCATACGCAGATTCACCAAACGCGGATTCACTTTGGGAGGAGAAAAACTCGATTTGCTCACTCATACGGAGTACTCAATTTTTTGGCGATCTGTTGACGATAGAATTTACTTCATCGTCGAAATTTATCGCCAAACCGACAAAACACTTACCTCATGATTGAAAACTACAAACAATTGATCTGTTGAACAATGTATGAATAGTTTAGATGTTTTAAAGTAAGCGGTGAAAATAGTCAATAGTTTTAGTTGTTTATGGCCGAAAATTTATTTGAACGCACGACAAAACTTAGCTCGATTCACGACTGTGCTCCCCTTGGTTCACGATGTTTCTTTTTTACATTCACGATGAATGTTATCTGGTTTCACCTGAGAACTTGGGGTCAAAACCCTAGACTTTCCTACTCCAATTCACGGTGTGGTGAAGTATTTATTTCAAGGCACGATCTCTCCTTATAGCAGTACACGATACCAATATGGTCAAAAAGGAGGTCTTGAATACTCTTTTATCGCCCATAAAACGTATTTTCTGGAAAATAGGCTCTTCTTTCGCTATATCTGCGGTCTCCAACTTCTAAGGAAATTATCTCGTGACACGATGTATAGCGGTCGTAAACCAGAAAGGTGGAGTTGGTAAAACAACTACCACTGTAAATATCGGCGCAGCCCTTGCTGAGAAGGGCTACAAAACTCTCCTTGTTGATATAGATCCTCAAGGGAACCTTTCGACGCACCTCGGTCTTGGCCAGGCGGTTGATGAACTTGAATCCAACCAGGAGATTTCTGATCAACCAATGGAGCCGTCCATATATGAGGTTCTCAAAGGGCAGAAGATTCTTAGAGAGGTGATTATTGAGCGATCAGAGAAGCTCCATATCGTCCCTTCTAGTCTTTATCTTAGTGCTGCTGACTTGGAGCTTGGTGGCGTTGTCGGTCGAGAACTTATCCTTAAGCGTGCACTGTCCAGTGTTAAGGATAGTTACGATTATATTCTTATCGATTGCCCTCCGGCGCTTGGATTGTTGTCCCTCAATGCTCTTGCTGCTGCTGGTAGTGTCATTGTCCCGGTGCAGAGTGAGTATTTGGCGCTCCATGGAGTACGGCAGCTTCTGGATACCATCGATCAGGTGCGCACCGTCTACAACCCGGATCTCGTAGTCGGTGGTGTTCTTATCTGTATGCACGATAATCGTAAGCGACTTGCTAGAGCAGTATCTGACACGATTCGAAACTACTTTGGGGAGCTTGTTTTTAACTCAGTTATCCGGCAAAACGTCGCCTTGGCAGAGGCTCCCGCCCAAGGGCAGACTATATTTGAATACTCGCCCCGATGTTCTGGGGCCGAGGATTACTTAGCATTAGTGGATGAGATAACAGATGGCCAAGAAGAACCTCGTATTTGCGCATAATCCTTTGCTTGCTGGGCCTGCACTGGATGAAAGAAACCGTTCTGGAATTCCATATCGGGAAGTGAAGACAGCTCTTATAGAGCGAGACCCTAATCAGCCGCGAGTAATTTTTGATGAAGCGAAACTTAGGGAATTGGCCGAGAGCATAAAGCTCTATGGAGTTTTGAATCCTCTAATTGTCAAGCCTGGTCGTGAAGCAGGAAAGTATCAACTCGTAGCAGGTGAGCGTAGGCTTCGAGCGTGCGGTATCGCTGGTGTTGATACGGTGCCTGTTATCGTTAATACGGAAACCGACAGTACAGGAGATACTACTCTTGCGATGCAGCTGGTTGAGAACTTGCAGCGCGATGATCTCTCCCCCCTGGAGCGCGCTCATGCTATTGGTGCATTGAAAGAGACTTACGACCTTAGCATCCGCCAGGTTGCCGAGAAGCTTGGCGTTTCTAAAAGTATGGTGCAGCGTAGCTTGGACATTTTGGAGCTTCCAGATGACCTTATGAATGCTTTGCGGCAAGGAGCTTCCGAGTCTAAGGTACTGCTCCTCTCAAAAATTGAAGATGAGGACATTCGAACGAGCTATCTGAAAGACCTAGACACGTTAACCCGCTCCCAGATTAAAAACGAGATTGATAAAGAATTGAGTGAGAAGAAGGCTCCTAAGGCAAGGGCCCTTTCTGCGGAGGATGGCCGACTGGTGGAAGAGCTGAGAAATGCGCTTGGGCTGAAAGTCGGGATGGTTCGGAGTGGTTCAGACCCTGAAGCTGGAAAGCTTCTCATTGAGTTTTATTCCGAGGGGGACTTGCAGGAGCTTTTTCGGAAACTCGTAAACGAGGGGTAAGTCCTCTAGACCTTCATTGCTGCTCCTTTTGTACCACCGTGGGACACTTCTTGGGATAGTTATCCACTGTTGGTAAAAGTTGGGGAAACCAAGTCGAAAGTAGTATTTTTTCTCGCAATTGTCTTAGTGTACTACCGTGGTACAGATAATGGATGCAACGTTGGTTCCTGAACTAAGTACGTACCCCAATCTTCATTGGCTTTGGAGTCTTAAGCCTTGGAAAGGTGTGGGAGGGTTTGGTCTGGATGGGATAGTGGAAGCCTGCCGGGCTTTTGATAACCCCCAGGATAGTTTTAAGTCGATACACGTGGCCGGAACTAATGGGAAGGGGTCTGTTACTTCATTTCTCTCACAAATACTCATTGAAGCCGGGTTTCGAGTCGGAAAAAGTACCTCACCGCATCTCGTTAGAGTAAATGAGCGAATATCCCTTAATGAAGTCTCGATAACTGATGGCCAGTTAGAAGACGTATTGGGAAGGATTCGAGCCCATATTGAGGAGGGGGGGATAACTCTTAGTTTCTTTGAGACGATGACCTTGGCAGCATTTCTTCATTTTAGGGATGAAGGAGTGGATTATGCGGTCTTTGAGGTCGGGCTTGGTGGAAGACTGGACGCCACAAACGTACTTGCTAAGCCAGAGGCGACGGTGATTACCTCAATCGGTCTTGATCACCAACTTATACTGGGCGATACCATCAAGGAGATAGCTGCTGAGAAGGCGGGGATAGCAAAGCCAGGAGTTGCCCTGTTTCTTGGTACCTTAGGAATCGAGGTTGATAGCGAAGCAACGAAAACAATAAAAAGCTGTGCAAGCGCAGTCGGGGCACCAGTAATCCAACTTGGTGTGGATGCAAGTGTTGCGATGGAACCAGATCCTCATCTTAGTTTATCTCAAGACTCGATATTTTTAGCCCCCAAACTTCAAGGCAGTCATCAGATACGGAATGCAGGACTTTCAGCACTAGTTGCGTACTCTATCGGTATATCACGAGAGAAGATTGAAAGGGGGATAGCAGCTACTTTTTGGCCTGGACGGCTAGAGCGGATTGATGCCGCAGACCGAAGCTTCCTCATCGATTGTGCCCATAATATTGATGGATTCCGAGTTGTTGCGGATTACCTTCGAAGTTCCCCGCGGCGTGTACCTGTGACGGTTGTAATTGGCTTTCTGAAAACCAAGAATTGGCGACAAATGCTTGAAATTATTGATGAATTTGCTTGTGAGTACATCATTGCTCGGCCTGACTCCAATATGGCAGAGGAGGTTGAAGTGGTCGCAGAATATGCGCACGCCTTTGGAAAACTTACTTCAGTACACGATTCTTCATATGATGCCCTTGCGGATCTACTTCTTTCTGAGAGTTATCAGGGAAAGTCGTTACTACTTATTGGATCCATTTACCTAGTAGCTCACCTACGTGATAAAGTGTCGAGCCGAGTTTAAAGGAGGAGGAAGTTTCTGGTGTCGGATAGACTCGACGAGATATTGGAACAGGCGATTGATTGTCTTCCGGTCGTAGAGTTCCATGCGGCAGTGCGATACGCGCTATTTCCTGGAGGAAAGCGTATTCGGCCAAAAGTCCTTTACGCCGTCATTGGATTGGTTGGTGGTGATAACGGAAGCAACGATTCTTTGCTTGCAGCCAGTGCTTTAGAACTCCTTCACAGTGCAAGTCTGGTTCACGACGATCTCCCAGCAATTGATAACGATATCCTTAGACGGGGAAAACCAGCATTTCACGTCCAGTACGGAGAAGCCGATGCGGTGTTGATAGGGGATCTGCTCTATTGCATGGCGTTTCAACAGGTATCCCGCATTCATAGTGAAAAGGTGAGGGGAGAGGTTCTACGGGCATTTTCTCAGGCCGCGGTAGAAGTTCAGGTTGGACAACTTTTGGATATTCGGAATCCCTCCGAGCAATCAGAGATATCCATGGTCCATCAGTTGAAGACAGCATCTCTCTTTCGAGCTGTCGCTGAGTGTGGTTTTGCTTTTCGAAGTAACGATTGTGTCATTCCGGCTGAACTCTTATCAGCGCTTGGAGTGTCTTTTGGCGAGCTTTTTCAAGCGTTGAATGATAAAGCAGACCTCTCCCAAAAAGCTTCGTTTGCTCGTGTTTCTGGCAGTGATGTGCGGCAGGGAAGGGGATCGATTGAAACTCTCGCTCCAACAGCTCGTAGAAAATATCGAGAACGAATTTCAGCTCTAATAGTTTCACAGCTTCGGGAACTTTCCTCCTATTCAGCTAACACAGCAGCTCTGGAAGCAGTACTTACCCCTTACCTTTCCTCCAAAGAAGATTAAGTCCATGGCGAAGCGCATCGGTATTGTTGGAGGTGGTGCTGCCGGATTTTTTGCTGCACTTAGCGCCGCAGAGAGTATTGATGCCGGGAACATTCAGATCTTTGAAGCCACGAAAAAGCCGCTGGCTAAGGTTCTGATATCGGGAGGTGGACGTTGCAACGTAACGAATAGCACGTTGAACCCAAGGGAGTTGGCAGCGAGTTATCCTAGAGGGAGCAAAGAATTGCTGGGTCCTTTTCATAGGTTTGGTGTTCAAGAAACAGTTGCATGGTTTGAAAAGAGGGGAGTAGAACTGAAAGTCGAGTCCGACGGGAGGGTATTCCCGGTGACCGACAACTCTTCAACAATTGCAAACTGCTTGAAATCTGCCGTTAATAAGGCTCAAGTAAGTATTCGTACTGGCCAAAAAATAGTGCAGCTGCGGGATGATTCCGAAGAGTTGATAATTACCTTTCAAAACGGGGAAAAAGAATCTTTTCAGCATGTTATACTAGCGACTGGCGGTAGCAGGGGAGGGTTTGCTCTGGCCTCCCAGCTTGGCCATACGATTGTTCCCCTGGTTCCATCACTCTTTACTTTTGAGATTGCGGATGAACTCTTAACGGATCTCTCTGGCATAAGTTTTCAAAATGTCGCACTAGAGCTGTTAGTAGCCGGAAAGCGATTTAAGCGCCGAGGCCCAATGCTCATTACCCATTGGGGGCTAAGTGGTCCTGCTATTATCCAGCTTTCAAGCTTAGCGGCCAGAGAACTGCACGAGTGTACCTACCGTGGGACACTTACTGTCTCGTTCCTTCCAGAGGAGAGTGAAGAATCTCTTCTCAACTGGCTAGCTACTGAGCAGCAGTCTTCACCGAAAAAGGAGCTTCTCGCATTTGCTCCTGAAGGGATTCCCAAGAGGTTTTGGGAGCGAGTCCTTTGTTTGAATGGGCTGGATCCAAAAATAAGAATACACGATGTCTCAAGCAAGCTCCTTCGAAAAAC
>JAGRAT010000589.1 GCA_020434495.1 Bdellovibrionales bacterium
CCAACTGTGTAATCATATGGATCATCTGACTTGCAATCTAGGTACAATTTATCAAGCAAACTCTTCTCTGGGCTTCCAATAAGAAAGTCGTTACTTCCATTGCTCTCTATGCACACATCATGGCTAAACGCTTCGCAAGTAATTTTCCGATAGACAAAATTACTTGCCGGTGTTTTCAACCGATATGTTCTTACCGGAGTAACTGCTGTCACGTTATGAACTGCTTCAGGAATCAGTTGGTAGTAAGCTAGAGCGCTCTCTAAAGAAACGTAGGAAGGCCCATAGACGAGATTGCTGAGATAGAACGATGAGACTTCGCTTCTTCTGTAAGCGTCTCCAAAAAGATAAAGGCCACGCTTTACTCGTTTCAGTTCTCCGCGCTCGAGCATGCGTTTCACTTGGCTGTGACGTGTGCTGCCGTTACCGATTAAGGTGGCAAGTTCAACGTCGGTGATGCAATCTAGAGGAGTAGTCTCACGAATAAGTTCGATAGTTCGCATGTAAATATGATACACAAAACTGTCGAATGTCGCTAGTTTTATGTACTAAAAGTAGGGTTCGCTCTCTTTTGCCTTTAGCTATCCACCTAATAGTCGGAATTTACTCTATAAAATTGACTCTCTGGTAGCTTCGCCTGCATTCTACTTTGCCCGATAAGCTTTCTTATAGGTCAAAATAGCGGAGGCGCCACTTGCGCTGGCGAGTCCACCGCTCGCCAGTTGTGGTGAATAGCGCTTGGGACTATACCTCTCATCTCAGCCTACATTCGCACATAGGAGCTTATGAAAATTTCAGGAAATACAATTCTTGTAACTGGTGGTGGGACAGGAATTGGTCGCGCCTTTGCCGAAACGTTTTTACGACTTGATAACAAAGTCATCATAGCTGGTAGAACCGAAGAGAACCTCAAGGAAGTGGTGACCGCCAATTCTGGAATTGAGTATCTCCAGCTCGATATCGCCGCAGCCGAAACGATTGAGCCCTTTGTCCAAAATGCCCTTAAACTTTACCCTGACATCAACGTTCTGATGAACAATGCGGGAATAATGCGAGTTGAAGATCTCCAAGGAGATCACTTAGAGGTAGCCGAAGCGACCGTAGCAACCAACCTGCTGGGGCCTATTCGACTGACTACAGCCTTCATGCCTCATCTCTTAAAGCAGAAGCAAGCAACCATCATGAACGTAACTTCCGGACTCGCCTCCGTGCCAATGTGTACCCATCCTACCTACTCTGCAACCAAATCTGCCCTTCACTCATATTCAATCTCCCTTCGGGAACAACTCATAGGGACAAATGTTCGCGTAGTAGAGATAGTACCTCCGTACGTTCAAACGACACTTACTGGCTCAGCTCACGCCGAGGATCCAAACGCCATGCCCTTAGCTGAGTATATCAAGGAAAGCATTCAGATTCTGGAAGGAGATCCAGATGTTGAAGAGGTACTGGTTGAGCGGGTAAAGATCATTCGTAACGCTGAACGCGAAGGAAGATTTAATGAGGTACTCCAGTTCATAACGAAAACTGCCCTTAAGCAGAAATCCGAGCGGAAGTAATTTCTCACTGATATTTTCTTAGCTTTCAGAAAACCCTCTGTGGTGGTGTCTAAATGTCCAGAATTTAAGCCCTCACTTCAGGCCCTCTCCAGATGAGGAATCATCCCTCTTCTGCCCTTTTAGAAGCACAAAGACGGTGTACGGAACGGTAAAATCAACCACTAACGGAACGAGGAGATAGATATTCGGAATGGATGTGCTGAGGATTCCCAATACACCAACGACACCTCCAAGAAATGGCGTGAACGAAGT
>JAGRAT010000590.1 GCA_020434495.1 Bdellovibrionales bacterium
ATGTGGACTTTATTGTTCCTGATACTCTTGGCAATGGCGCTCTTCTGTTTGCCGACTTCCCCTTGTAATGAGCCAATGTCTGTGAGGACTTCGTCGATCTTCGCATTAATTGGATCAATCACCGCCCGAGCAGAATCAGAATTCAACGAGGGGAAAAATTCGAGCTTTATGCGCAAATCCTCAAGCAGGGTCGAGAGCTTTCCCGCATCTTTCAATGACGAGAAGCTCAAGAATCTTAGCTTCTGACATTTCTCTAAAAGTAGATCTATTTGTCTTCTAAGATCGACCAGATACGCCTTCTCTTCTGGTGAGATTTGGCCCGCGCTTTTAGTGAGAGTAGAAATGTTTTGCCGTGTATCTTCGGTGAAGTAGGTTCCTAGCTCTCCAACTACATGGCTAACGTTGTTAATGTGCTCGACAGCCTTAGCATCGTAATTCTCACGCACCTTCTGGATCGTCGCTTTCTTGGATTCGATGGAAGATGTGCAGAATGGACAGTTGTCTGACTTTGAGGAATAGGTGGTTCCCTCCATCTGCCATTTGAGCCATTTTACATTGTCATCAGCTTGAATAAAGAGCTTGTAGTCCTCCAATCCTTCGGGAATATGAACGACGCGATTGCCCATTCCGGGGCCTCTTGCCCAAGCACCCGATGCGGCCCATCCATCTTTGCTTTTGCCGAAAGCTCCACTGAGAGTTTGCAGATCGGTGATGAGTTTGTTGAGGTCCGCAGAATCCTTGAAACTATCTTTTATCCCTTTAATGTGCGTCTCGATGGTTGCTAGATGAGCTTCATATTCAGGCGTCCGAACAAAAATATTGAAACTGTTGGCGATTACCTCATCTGCTTGGAAGACGAATTGCCTGACATAGTCCTCATTGAAAACGAGAACAGACGAAAATGACTCTGCCCCCTGGATGAAAGGCTTTGTTGCCGCTTCGGTCGAAGCTTTGTGCTTAAATGGGCAAAGCACACCGATGTCTTCACTCCTCGCGGCGAGGGTCAGGCATTTGGCGATCGTGCTCTTACCTGTCCCATTAACGCCATAGCGGACATTGAGTTTTCCTTGCTCAATTGAGATGTCTGCGGAGTCAATGCTATTGCAGTTTTTGATGGTAATGTTCATCGGGAGGAGACGGGATTGCGTAACAGGACTCTCAGCGTTGAGAGAGCCCGACAATGCGGGGGTAGTGAATACCCAAATGCACAGAGGAATTCAAGGCTCTTGTCTCCAGTCAATTGCCTGGAATACCCAAGCTAGGACTCAGTCAGGCGCATGCTCATCCGGACCTTCACCGTGCTTTTCTTCCTCCACGTCAATGGAGGTGATCCACGATGGCCCGTCGCCTTGGCTCAGACGTTCGCTTTTCGTGGAGATACGCACGGACTCCGCCACCTGCTTCTGGAATGCGAAGGCGAGCTTGCGCAGATTCCCCCCGGCAATGCGCACCCGATAAGGAGGAAACCGCAGTTCCAGTCTTTCGGTGGGAGACTCGGGATAGAACCACGCGGATTGCATTTGCGCATAGGGAAGAATCGGCCAAGAGCCGTCGGCAAGTTCCAGCCGAACG
Source organism: Bdellovibrionales bacterium (assembly GCA_020434495.1). Lineage (GTDB taxonomy): Bacteria > Bdellovibrionota_C > UBA2361 > UBA2361 > RFPC01 > RFPC01. The sequence continues at coordinate 1,573 of JAGRAT010000590.1, forward strand.
CACGGACTTTCTTCGCGGGTCCAGCAGGTTTCGCCTTCGCTCTCTTTACTCGACTGTCTGGATTGTTCTGACCGGATCATGACGTTGGTTCTGGTTTTGGAGTTCACGATGGCGCAGCCGCCACTTTTTGGCCGTCTCATGGCCTTTCTGATTCCGTCTGATGACATCGGGGTGATTGCAGGGCAGGACGCGATGGCCCGTGCGCACCTGCGGCGCCTGCTTGGCGGCAACCT
>JAGRAT010000591.1 GCA_020434495.1 Bdellovibrionales bacterium
TGGTTTTCCCGTCTTCTGTGCGAGCGCAACCCCTGCCGGGAATGTCATCCAGTCATGGGCGTGTATGAGATCAAAATTGATATGCCCGGTAGAGGAGAGGACCAGGGCGGTATATCTTGCAACTTCCTCAAAGAGGGAATCGCCGTAGTGAAGAGGCCCGGTGTCGATAACTTGCCTGCGTGCCTTACTTTCCTTGAGCAGTGCCTTGAAGTTTACACCTGCACCGCTAACGTCTTCATATTGGCGCATGGATCTTAGCGCTTGCTCGTAGTCCTTTTCGCTCCAATACGGCTTCAAAAAGGCGGGAATGCCAATGGTGGAAATTCCAGAGATAGACTCAGGGAATGCTGCGGAGAGCTCTGAAGCGGGAAGGGAGCTGAGAAGGCGATTCGGATCAACGAGCTTCATATGGCTCGCTTCTTCGGCCCCTCGAAGGTGCGGGATGATAAAAGTTATCGGCACGCCAAGTCGACTGAGCGCTTTGCTCAGGCCCTCACAGGCTGTTCCCAGGCCACCAGAAATAAACGGTGGGTATTCCCACCCAAGCATTAGTACATGTTTCATTGAATGGATCCGCACCGTTAATGTGAACCTTTGGCGCTAAACATACAAGGGAACCCTGAGAAGTTTTTCTTCGGTAGGGCATGGCGGAAATGCCATGTTTCTTGGTGAGTAGACTCCTGAAGTTAGGGCGAGAGCTAAAGATAAGAGTGCATGGTTGGAGAATAGCACTGACTGCGAATTATCATGGCCTCTTTTTTAAGGAACCACTCCCAACGTTTTTCGACGAGATGTTTAGATTCTATTAGCGAAGCAAGTTCAAGAAAGACTTTGAAGTGATCGAACTCGCTGGACCACAAACCAGAATAGATCTTCTTCAACTCTGAATCGTCCGTCTCTTCTGCAAGCAATTTGAACCGTTCGCACGATCTCGCCTCTATGAGAGATGAGACTAGAAGTTTATCTACCAATTCATCGGGGGTAGCACCGGTACGTATCTGTTCTCTAAGAGCTTGGGCGTAAGGATTCCGGTGGGAACGGGTCATGGCTCCGCCTCTTCTGTGGAGAATACGGAGGACTAGGGTGAGATGTTGCGACTCGTCTCTGCTAATCTCAGAGAGTTCCTCGGTCCATCTTCTTGGTGGTGTGCCCTCTGGCCATTGGTGAAGCAGTTGGAGGGCGTTCTGGGAGGCCTTCTTTTCTAGGTGAGCATGATCGATCAGGAGTTCTATTGGTGAGGAAAGGACCCGTCTTGCCCACTCAGGTGGGGTGGTCTCAAGCAGTGGTAGTTTACGCTGATCTGAGATGTTGTTCTGTGCCGTTTGGGTTGTCATTGTCCTCAGCTGACCGAATTTGCATTGCTTTTATAGCAGACTCTCTCTCTTGACCCCAAAGAGGCATAGAATTTTCTCCCTACCGCATCCTAGTCATTTGTCACACAATGGGACGAGCTTTTAAGTCATTTAAAGTAAGCTATGACGAATGAGAGGGGACACTCCCCAACTTCAGATAGGGGAATCAATAGCAGTGTTCAGCTGGTTACGCGGCCATCCTCTGCCATGATAAGAGAGCTGAGACGAGGAAATATCCAGGAAGTTGAGCGGGAGAGAAAATACGTTTGTCAGATGGCTACGTTGCAGGAGCATGTTGATATCTCGAATGCTCATGAGCAGCACATCGTTCAGAGCTATTTCCCAAAAGATTTTGGCCAGATGCTCGTTCCACTCGCCGTTGAGCTTCATCTCATTTCGCCTGTGTTTACAAATTTGCAGATAACGCAGGCCCGACTGCGGATGGTTGAACAG
>JAGRAT010000592.1 GCA_020434495.1 Bdellovibrionales bacterium
AAAGGAAATCCTCGTAACTCAGGGAGGTTACTGGTTTGCTACCAGGAAAAAGCTCCGTAATCCGCTCCCGGATCTGACTGGCTATTTCAGCCGATTGTCCGCTCCATTGTGCAAGTGTCGTAAAAAGAAGAGGAAGATCCATTTCGCGGTTTGTAGAAAATTCTGCCGCAATTCTTGTGAGTTCTGGAACTACTCCTCCTCGACCTGGTATCGGCAACCCGCGGAAAACTCTCATCACGGCTAACAACTGAGGAGGAGTCGGTGCCTCTTCAGTCAAAAACTTTGCACATCTATTTCCGATAAGCTCCCTCTCAAGTTTTCCTTTCTCCCCTTCGCTAAGTATCTTCGGGTCAATAGAGGCACTGACGGTGCTGACAATGACGGGTTCGCTGTGATCGGGTCTTTGCTCTGGGTCAGTAGTTAGGACAGCTTTTATCTTATCAAAAACGGCATTTGCCGTCGTTACTGCTGTTCTGTATGTTTCGGCGAGTTCCTTAATCTGCAGAAGATCCGTTGCCGCAATGAAATTGCCAGCTATGGAGTGTTCTCTATCTTCAAACAAGTTCTTCTCAAAAAGTATAGTCCAGGGAGGGATAATGGGCCCCTCTGCTGAACCCTCTTCGGTTGTGAGCTTATGTCGCATCGAGAAATCAATACTGTGCTGAGCGAGCACTGGTTCCTCTAAACAGAGAGTGCGTAGTGACTCAAGCTCGTCAGAGACTTCTTTTTGAAATGAGGAGGGTCTAGTCGGACAAATGGATTCGTTCGAATCAGACGGGACTTTGTCAAGATTTATCATTAGTACCACTACTAAATGAAGCCTCGACAATTCCAAAGATCGTAGGCGATTTACGGCCCTAAGCAAATATTTGTATCTTCCTAATAAAAAATATCTCTTCAAATGGCCCTTTCCAGGCTAATATCCCCCTACCGTGTAGTTTTTGAGTAGTTGTTCATCCAACAATTTGCTGTTTGCTATTTTGTAGTCCGCAGTAAGGTGAGCAGAGAGTAACTCATGCATGAGCTGAATCCGAAGCATTCGGGCCGAGAGGAACATCCCCCGGGCTTGAACTACTTTCACAGGGATAAACTTCCGACTCCAGAGGCGTGGGGAGATGCCGAACACCGACTAGAAGTTACCAAACACTATAGACCAGCTATTCGCGATCGACTTTTTACCCACTTTTTGACCGGCTTAACCTTCGGAGAAGTTTCTACCATCACGGTGATGCCATCAATTAATACAATTGTTTATCGAAGAGATGAGCAGAATGCCGTTCGGTTCGATACCAATAAAGACGCTGTTCAAGCACTTCTTCAGGCGGTGCTAAAAGAAAGTGACGAGAAGAGCACGAAAGCCGTCGCTGGGTATTTTGCAGTTCCTCCAGATATTCCGATAGATCCCGATCGCGAGAGAGGAGTAGAGCCGTTTGTCCAGTGGTATCGTGAGGGTGATTCTTCGGTTGGTGTAGAGGACTCCCCAAAGAAGTTGCTCGATCCAAACTTTAAATGGGTATTTTATCTCTCGAATAATGCATTCCCTCAGGGTGTTCCAGATAGTGTCGTAAATAGGAAACTCAGAGCTATCGGATCTGAGGAGACCGAGGCTCAGCAAGAGCGGGCTCAGGAAGAGGCCGCGCCTTCTGAAGATCCTATAGCTGTCGACGATTACACTCCAATGCCGTCTAGATGGATCGCTATCGAGTATCAGGTTAATGCGTTGCTTGGTGCGCACTACATTGGCCAGTACGCATATGAGCATGTGTGTTACAACGGAAAGCGAAACTATATAGAGGTGCGTGA
>JAGRAT010000593.1 GCA_020434495.1 Bdellovibrionales bacterium
TCCATGCTCAAGCTCTGCTCGTTGATTAAAAAATTCCATGGCGATCTCATAATGCTCCCGTGCAAGCTCGAGATCTCCCGACTGCACATAAATCGCTCCAAGCTTAGCGTGGCAATCAACAACTTCAGCGATGTGTTCGAGTTCCTGTCCCTCAAATAAAGCAAGAACTTCACGAAGAACAACTTCTTGAACGATGGGAAATTGATGTCCGAGCTCTCCCACCCTGAGCAAGGTTTTACGCATCACTTCTTGAGACACTCCTTGCTTTTCTCGCATCACGGATATCAACTGATGAAATACCTGCGCAAACTCAGCTGGAACATCCTTCGTCCCGCATGACTCAAGACATTCTCCGAGATACTCCATTAGGGCGTCTACTGAAAGCGCATCAGTTTCTAAACAGAGGAGCATAAAGTTCTGGAAGGACTGGTGATCGCGTCGTTGAAGACTCACTAACAAAAACTCAACGAGCATTTCAGAAGAAAGCATCTTCTGCGCAAAGGAGCGACGTCCACGTACGGTGGCCTCTTGGAATGCCACCCGAGACTCGGCCTCACATCTGTCGCGGTAAAAAAGGAGTGATAAGGCCAGGAGCGTCTTCACATAAACCGGATGGCTAACCCCCACGGCATCACGAGTTCTTCCCTTCAGAGCAACGAGATGATTGAGGGCATCCTTCGAATTTCCGTTTTCCAACAGTTGCGAACAGTAATCTGATAATCGGACAAGGGTAAAGGGATGGAATGAGCCGTAAGACTCCTCGGCAGTGATGTAACGCTTCTTTGCGAGCTCAGTGAGATCGCTCTTCTCATTTGATTCTTGAGATGCTCGATAGAGATCGTCGAGCGAACGAAGCGGATCGCTTTCAAAATCGGCGGACATAGACGGGCTCTCCCAATAGGACTTCACCCCGAATGAACGGCCAATTCTCTAAGAAACTAAAGGAGAGAGGTTATTTTTCACCAAGGAAGTGCTCTTCGGTACGAAATATTCGTACCCGTTGTGGAAACACTGCCTTTGCTGGAGTAAGAGCTGAAGAGTACTACCTTTTCCCCCAACGTTTCTGTCGATACTCCTCCATTTCTGTCTTCAATTCTAAAAATTTGTCCTGCTGCTCTTTTTCGAGAAGGGCCTCTATTTTCCCGTGGGCTTCTTCTCGTACTGATTGGAATCCCGGGGACATCGCCTGAAACATCTTAGAAAGCTTCTCCTGTTGCTCTGAAAGAATATCCTCAACCTTACTTTGCTGGGCAGCCGTGAGTTCAAGACGATCCGTATAAACTCGAAGCAGATGAGCGACACGACCACCTTCTTTCGAATAGCCTCCAAATCCTCCCCTATCGTCTGCCATCCGGTAATAGGCGATGACATAACCAAGAGCCACCCCAACAAGCAGGGTTGCAGTCCAATTAACGAGGGCTTTTGTATTTCTCCCCATCACTTTCTTACTCCTCGCATATCATCGACACCTCCAATAACCGCTTCAAGACTAAATACTTCGCTTTCAAAGTCATAAAACCCTGGAGTAGCAGCAAACTGATTCTCAGAGCCGGTGAGCGGTGGTACCGAGAACGACCAAATGATGAAGAGAGAACATGCTATGGCAACTCCCTGCCCTCCCCACTCAAAGAGAGAATCAAAGACCGACCACAAATCACTACTCCCTTTGGCAACCTTTGGGCCCTCCACCCTCTTCATTACGGAATCCACAAAAGCGGGAGAAGGTGCAGGGGTAAAATCTTGACGGAGGAGCGCGCCGACATTACGAAGCTCGTCAAGCACCAACCGGCAATCCGCACAT
>JAGRAT010000594.1 GCA_020434495.1 Bdellovibrionales bacterium
TTCGCATCTCTCCTTTCGATTCGAATGCAAGACGACACACCTCTTTTGCGTCCGTAGCTGTTACTCCGGACATTGAAGAAGACGTAGAAATTGATATCGATGAGAAGGATCTCCGTGTTGATACCTACAGGTCATCTGGTGCAGGGGGACAGCACGTCAACAAAACGGACTCTGCCGTTCGATTAACTCATATTCCAACGGGTGTCGTTGTTGCTTGTCAAAACGAACGATCGCAACACAAGAACAAAGACCGAGCGATGAAACTCTTGAAGGCAAAGCTCTATGAACTGAAGCGGCAAGAGCAAGCAGACAAGATGGAGGATATAAAGGGGGAAAGGAAGCGCGTCGACTTCGGCTCTCAAATTCGCTCCTATGTACTGCAACCATACCAATTGGTGAAAGACTTGCGAACCAATTACGAATCTTCAAATGTTGATGACATTCTCGATGGAGATATTGATCCGTTTATCGAAGCTTATCTTTTAGGGAACAAGGGGTAACCTCGGAAACATTTAATCTCTGACAGCGACATCGAAGAGAAGAATACCCACAACGAGGTAAACAGTTCCAAGTCCAACAATTAGAGCAAACCAACTTGCCGCACCAAAAATTCCGGCACCAGCTGCCATGGAGAAGCTGACCTCGAGAACAGCGAAAAAGAGCGGAAAGAGAAGCGGAAGAAAAACTAGAGGAAAGAGGATGTGCCTCTGGGAATGTGCAGAAATAAATCCCCCGATGAAAGCTGCAAGTGCGGCATAAACAAAAACTACTGCAACTGACAAAACAAAAAATCCTCTCATCCAGGGCAAAAGCGGCACATCGAGCAGCGCTGCAACCAACAACGCTGCAATAAGATGGTTTATGATGAGCAGCATAACCATGAAAACTATCTTTGCGATATAAAACAGAGTAGGGGAGAGATTGAACAGCGTTAATGCTCGAAGCGTTCCCGCTTCGCGATCAGACTCAAAAACACGAATGAGGCTAATACTTCCGGAGAGAAGAAAAATTGACCAAACGATCGGGTGGAAGAGAAAGTGCCGGAGCCGTTCATCACTTACAAAAGTTGCAATTCCAAGCCCGAGAAATGTTGCTAATAGCAGCGTTACCGTCAGATAGGGAAGGAAGAGCGCTCCGGAACGGAGCTCTGTTCGCAAGTCTTTTACGAGCAACGCAAGGAAAGGCTTCATCGCGCACCTACCGAGTAAGAGGTGGGACTGAGCGCTTCATAACTTTGAGCTCTATGAGTAGCAATAATGAGCGTTCTTCCAGAGTTGTGGAGATTGTGAAGCTCCTGCAGTAGCATTTCGCTACCGGCCTTATCCAGCGCATCCATCGGCTCATCAAACAAGTACAGCTGAGATTGTTTTGAGCAGGCAAGCGCCAAACCCAGTCTCGCTTTCCAGCCCCGAGACAGCTCTATTGCCGGTTGATGCCAGACAGCTGGAAGATCAAACCTTTCTGCTACACCTTCAATAAAGTCATCCGCAACTAATTGGCGGAGAAAGGAAAAATGTTCTCCGACTGTTAGCTCTGGAAAGATAAAAAAGCCACTCTCATAGAATGAACGTTTACAGCCAGCAGGGATACTCACCTCCCCCTCATCAAAGCTAAGGAGCTGTGCAAGTATCCTCAGAAAAGTCGTCTTTCCCGCCCCATTTGGGCCAAGAACCAAGGTAGCCCCCGCGCCATGCAACTCCCATTGGGGCACACTAAGCACGAGCTTATTCTTAAAGTACTTTTTAAGATTTTTAACGTAGAGATCTTGGACCATCGTAACTGCAGGAGATAGCG
>JAGRAT010000595.1 GCA_020434495.1 Bdellovibrionales bacterium
GTTCCTTTTGCGCGTGTCCCGGAATCTTCGGACTTTTCAGTTCGTACACAAGCATTGAACTGTCATCGTCCTCCTTGATAAAGATAGCGTACCGTCCTTCACCAGCGGGAATGGCTTCTCCCACGGTCCGCTCCCCTTTCGTATCAGTTCGGTACTTTTCCGGACGAAGCAGGTCTCCGAGCCTCTCTGGCTTGGCAACGGCCGAGACCAGCGACCACTCTCTTTCAGTGGATTTTGATTTGCCTTTTATGATCTGTGGAAGTCGCTTCTTCCCAACAACAAGCAATCGCCCCTTTGCTGCCTTGTCCGGCAGCAAAAGGAGGTAGAAGCGTTGGATGTCTGATCTTGTTTTCGGGCAACGGACATCAATCTTGCTCCGGTAAAAGAATCCTATCTGCCCTTGTTCAATAGTGAGAAGCTTCTTCATTGCTACACTCTCTTCATGAAGACAATAGTATTCGTTCCATCCGGAACGGTAGCTAAGGAACTAACAAGCAGAGCCAACAGGAAAAGAACGCTAAGTCCAAAGAGTGAAAAACATGAATTTCTTGCTATCATTATAACTCCGATTGCTTTGAGGTCTATTGACCTCAGTTATATGCAGCCATTGTGTCCTAGATCTTTCGTTTCTGAATGATCATGATCATGCTCGAGTCGTAACCCGTTTTTGCAAACAAACGGATTTGACACATTCCATACTGTGTTAAATGGAAAATTCATGACGAGCCGAGGAACCAATTGAAGGCATATCCAACTAAAAGAACCTGGGGAACGGTGAGTATTGGAAGCCAGATCGCTACGCGCTTACCAACGTTTGTCCAGAGGAGTCCGATCTCGGTGTAGTCTGTGGCAACCCCGGCCATGAGAAAGACAAACGGATTACCGATCGTACCGACTTGTTTGTAAATCTCAAAAGCAATCGGCGCGCTCCCCTCGCTGCACACCTCTATAATAGTTGCTACCAATAGCGTCAGAATAATCCCCTTAAGAGATGGGCCGAAGTAGTTCATAAAGATACTGTGCGGAACATACGCACCGATGACTGCTGCAACCAGAAACCCAAGGAGTATCCACCAAAGCACCATGTTGGTAAGAGAAATCACTCCCTTTGATACTCCGACCAAGGCTTCCTTTGGGTTAAAGTTTTTGAATTTATCCCACGAAACGTCTTCTGAACTGGAGGGAGAGGACGGCGAGGGCTCGATGAGATTCATTGATTCGAGTAGGAGATAAAGACGACCTGTGATCAGTGCAATCAGCATAGCGGCACCGATAAAGAGGAATGCTTTGAGGCCGAAGAACCCGAACAACAGTATTGTTACCGGAAGATTTGCCCATGGAGCAGCAAGCAAAAACGTAATAACGGAGCCGTTGTTTGCTCCCTTTTTATGAAGTTCTATCGCAAGAGCAAGAATTCCATGCGAACAAGCGGATAAGAGAAATCCTGAAACGACAGCGTAGAAGAGCGATCGCAAGCTCTTCTCTCCTAGATACTTGCTTACAAACTCCGTTGGTACGAAATACTCAATTAGCCCGCCAAGAACGAGCCCAAGCAGAATCGCCCACCAAATCATTGAGATATAAGAAACGAGGGTTTTATGAAGAGCCGTGAGAAAGGGGAATGGTAGATAAGAAATTGCGAGGACTAATAAAAAAATGATCCCTACAACTTTCAGTTTTCGATCAAGCTGAAATGAACTGGCAGACTTGTCGTGCTGTGGGTGGGAATGGCTCATTGATTATCCTTAATTGTGTTTTGAGAGCTTTTTGGGCTTTGGAGGCCTGCCTGGCTCC
>JAGRAT010000596.1 GCA_020434495.1 Bdellovibrionales bacterium
CTCTTTTCTTGGCTCAAGATCCCTCTCTTCTGCCATACGCTGAACAGCTAATCTCTTCAGGAGCGATCTGGTGCTGCTCATCAGTATACGTGGACAATGGTTGGAAACCGATCAGTGACGGCTGGAAGATATTCGTCCAAAGACTTTTGTTGCTCGGATATCGTTTTGATGGCTCTACTTGCTTTTCGGCTCTACCGAGAGAACAGGAAGTTGTATCGATTTACACCGAGTATTCTCTTCTAAGACTTGCAAAATGCGGTCTCTCAAAACTCCCATCCACCTGTCGAAGCATGTCTTTAGCGAAGCGATTAACCAATGCCTCATACGAATTTCTAGTCACAAGGGGAAATGAATGAAACTCCCGGGGCCTTGCATTCCACGTAAGGTGATGTATCTCAGCGCTGGCAACTTTCCCTCTCGAGCTGCGAATACTATTCAGGTAGCGAAAATGGCCGCTGCCTATAAAAGACTTCTCCCCTCTCTTGAAGTAGTCACTCTTTCCGGAATTAGAGAAAGGCCAGAGCATCATTCCGCGGAAATCCAGCGTTGGTATGGCCTCGGTTCCGATTTACCCGTTCGCTCACTACCATTTCGGCCGCAACAAAAAAGTCTGTTCTTTGATGAAGAATATAGACCACCCAGGTGGTTTTATTCTGCCGCTGCTTTTTATGCCAAATGGCAAGGAGCTGATTTAGTCTTTACGCGCAAAGCTGAGACAGCTTATGTGACCGTTCGACTCGGAATAGATACAATACTCGAAATTCACATACCTCCGAGCATGGTTCCGAATGAAAAAATTTTCAGTGTTCTTCGCAATTCGAGTCACCTTAAAGCTCTGGTTGTAGTCGCCGACTCCCTAAGAGATCAATATTTACATCTCGGATTCTCTGAAGAGACGATAGTTCTTGAACACGACGGCGTTGATCTTCAACAATACCACTCACTTCCGGAGAAAAGAGAAATTCGAGCGAAGCTCGGGTTACCGCTTACACGAAATATTTGCATTTACACCGGCCATCTCTATAGAGACCGCGGTATCGAAACGTTGCTTGAGGCAGCTAGGGGGCTTCCCGAAGTTCAATTCTTACTTGTCGGCGGGTGGGAGTCTGATATTACCTGGTATCGTAATCTTTCAGATACAATGAAGCTCTCAAACGTTTCTTTTCTCGGTTTTAAAAAACAGAGCGAGATTCCTCTCTATCAAGCCGCAGCAGATGTTTTGGTAATGCAGTACTCTGACAAAACTGCTCATGCGAATCGCTGCTCACCGCTTAAGCTGTTTGAATACATGGCCTCCGGATCTCCGATCGTTTCTACTGACTTATCAACCTTATCGGGAATTCTTCGCCATCGAGAAAATTGCTTACTTACACCGCCAGACTCCCCAGAATACCTCACCTCATCGATACTTGAACTTCTGGAGAACCGAGAACTCGCACAAAGCCTTGCTTCATCAGCTAAGAAAACGGTTGAATATTTTAGTTGGGATGCGAGAGCATGTCGGGTACTCGACAACGCTCGAATATCAGTAGCGTGGCGAAATGAGGTTCATTCATAGGTCCAAATTATGTCGCTACCTCAAAACGAGAGATCAATTATCTGGCTGTTCCCAAAGTTCCTATGGGATAGAAAGCTCAGCCCCGTGCGAAGGGACTCTCTTCTTGCGATTGGTCGCCATCCCTCGATCTCTCTTCATATCACAGGCCCCGGATGGGAAGATTATAATAGTTCCTTATCGATAACCGAGAACATCAATCGACTGGGAGTAGGAGTCGACCTTATCGGCTGGTACA
>JAGRAT010000597.1 GCA_020434495.1 Bdellovibrionales bacterium
AAATCGATAGAAACCGCTATCAAAATCGTCAAAAACGGCCATTTAAGATTTTTCTCGCCTGCGCTATTCAACGATCCTTTTGACGGTCAACGTAAGCTGAAATGTCCGTATACCGACGCCGAAATAATGGGTCGGCTCGTTGAAATCGGATATGAAAAACTGACAAATGGAAGTTTTTTTCTCCCAATTCGCCCTCTACTTAATTACTTGAATCATGAGATTTCAAAACTACATCAGGCAGGAGGCGGTGCAACAGATCTGCCTGCTCTAGCTCATAGTGCTCTAGAGTTCTATTACTCATATCCGCTTCTACATCCGGAAGACGATAGTCATCATTTACTTACCGAGATCAACTGGATAGTTCCGTTTCAAAATAATTATCGAATCTGCTCGATGTCAAAAAAAGCGGATAACATTACCATGTGGTCGTTTTACGCTGACCAACACCAGGGCGTTTGCCTGGGATTCAACAAGAACTTGTTTCACCAGCAGGAGAAGGTGAATGCTCATCAAGTCAACTATGTAAATCAACTGCCTACAATAAACGATCTTGATTTTTGGGCTCACGCGAATACAGCTAACTACCCATTTAGTATCATGGAGCACATGCTTAATTATCTTACTTCTAAAAGCGAACATTGGAGCGGCGAAGAAGAAGTACGTTTCGCATGCTATGATAGCGGAAAATCGATGGATCTGACTGTCGATTTAGAATTCGACTTAACTTGCTTAGAGAGAGTGATATTAGGCGTTCGCACACCGGATAGAGAGACCGCGCGCTTCGCAAGTCTTTTGAGAGGACATTTAGGGAAATGTGAATTAAGTAAATGTACACGTAGTGATACAGAGTTTAATTTAGATATGAAGTCCATCGACAAGAGGTTAGCCTAGGACAAATGGTGAAAGGCAACGGGCAGCGATGGGTCCGTTTCTTTATTCCTTAAAGTGCTCCGCCGGTTCTGTTTTTGCTATCAGCCTGTTTCACAAGCCCCGTACGGATCTACGTGAGGCGCTAATATCCCCTCGGTTCTAGTGCTCCGATTCGCCACTTGTGATTCATTGACAGCTAATGCGTTCCTTGCGAGAGAGGCTCGCTGGGCGGATCAAACGGTCTAGCTCAGCTATCATATCACTGCTCTTCCGCCGGATTCCTTGCTTGAATCCACCACAACGGAGTTGGTAGGGGACAATCTCTATAAAACAACGCCTGAAGAAGGATGGAAACATACAGTGTTATCCATAAAAGCACAAAGAAAAGAACAGCAGCGCCTATCTTAGCACACGCCGATTCCCCACTACCGAATACCACAATCGAATAACCTATCAACAAGTAACCTATCAAAACGATCAATTTACAAATCAAACTTGTGCGCACGGATGGTCTGTTCATCAGCGCATTCTTGGGCATCGGTATATGTGGCGCGAAGGAAATAACAATGGCCATGCCCATGATTCCAAGAATAAACGTTGCAAATAGTATCAAAAGCGGGAGACGTAGATTCATGCTACTAAGCCACGATGGAAATTTTGTGATGTCTTAATTTTGCCTGAGAATCGCAAATTGGCGTCGAAAATCAAAGCTCATAGATTATTGTTCAATTTGACCTCCCCGCACTTCCCGGGCAGTTTCCAAGTCATTGAAGATGCAGATCTAATTCACCGGGTGAGGTTGGACTTTGCAGGTCGTCCGCATGTCTGGTTAGACTACCGTGAGAAAGAACTATATATTGTGGCATGCTATTTCGAACCTTTCTTCTTGCCGCTGTGCTTCTGTCCCTGCCTGGCTGTTTTG
>JAGRAT010000598.1 GCA_020434495.1 Bdellovibrionales bacterium
ACATTATGGAGAATCCGATCTCAACTCTACAGGAGGTTGCCGAATTTGCTGATTATTCTGTCAAGGACTGGAATCCTGTGCGCGAATGGTTCGACCCGAAGCTTGTTGGCAGATTGTCCTACGACGAATCTTCGCCTTAGCAATTGAGTTCGAGGGATTAGAGCGATATCCGGATTAGGGCGATGCTTGTGATAGCAACTACAACCGCGCCCACGAATCCAACTAAGAGCGGCTTTAATCCGAGAGATTTAAAAGCGCTAAGCCTTGTGTTGCAGCCAACACCTGCCATGCCAACGAGAACAAAGAATTTTCCAAGTGAAGTAAAATTCGCTGAGAGCTCTTTAGAGAGGATCCCTTCGCTACTCAGAAACGCGAGGAGGAAATAGCCGAAGAGAAACCACGGAACGATTTTACGGGTTGAGATCTTTTCCCCTGCCGAAGCAGTTTCCTTGGCAAACCAGATGGCGATTCCAAAAGCGGCTGGCGCGATAAGGCAATTTCGCAAAAGCTTTACTGCCGTAGCAGTAGTTCCGGCAGCATCCGAATACATAAATCCTGCCCCAACAACCTGAGGTGTTGAGTGAATCGCAGTTCCGGCGAACACTCCGAATACCTCATCTGGTATTCCAAGGAGTCGGGCAATAGCAGGATAGAGGAGGAGGGCGAGCAGTCCCCAGAGTGCGATAACACCAATAGCATAGCTCGTTTCCTCTTCGTCAGCTTTCATCAGTGGAGCGACGATAGCGATCGCTGTACCACCACAGATAGTGGTGCCAAGCGCTAAGAGGAGGGAGAGCTTCCGTGGGAGCTTGAGGAGTCGTGAAAAAACAACAATTGAAAATAGTCCAACTCCCATAGTGCCAAGGACGATGACGATGAGTGAGAGGCCTTTCCCAAAAAAATCATAGTAATTCAGAGCTGAACCAAGCAGAACAATTCCGAGAGCGAGCGGCTTCTCAAAAGCCTTGACCCCCTTTTCAAAGACGAGAGGGATAGCACCGGTATTTCGTAACGTAACACCGAGAACGATAGCAATTACCGCTGCCTCAAGAGGATTCTTTCCCCCGACCTCGAGAAGTTTGCTTGCATACTGGGAAATAAGGGCTATCGCCCCAAGCAACAGCCAACCTGGAATTAGGGCTTTCAGTGTATTCATTAAGAGTCAACCTTGGTGCTGAAGCAGGGTTATCCGACGAGTGGAAATGTTGCTCCTGGTTCTAGGATGATCGCCTCAATGCCTCTACTACTACAAGCTGATGAGAAATCTTCCGCGGTTCCAGTTAGCGCATCGAAAGTTCCATAGTGAATAGGAATAGCCTTTTTCACTCCCAGGAAGTGTGCTGCCAAGGCGGCATCTTCTGGCCCCATGGTGAACACATCTCCAATTGGAAGAAGGGCGAGGGTTGGGGAGTACCGTTCTCGAATAAGATTCATATCCGAGAAGAGGCAGGTATCTCCAGCATGATAGATGGAATTAGCAGTGTCACGAATGACAACTCCGCAAGCTTCTCCGGCATACACCGGCCCATCTGCCTTATCGTATGAGCTCGAGTGCTTTGCATCGGTCAGAGTTATCTTCAGCCCCTCCCACTCGATAGTGCCCCCCTTATTCATGTACAGCACCTGATCCTGAGCGACTCCCTCAGAGAGCATGATGTTACAGAGCTCATAGGTTGCAGCTATCTTTGAACCGAGCTTTTTGGCGAAGGCTGGCGCGTCGCTGGCATGGTCAGCGTGGCCGTGAGTGAGAATGATGAGATCAATTTGTTCTGGGTCTTTAAGGGTATC
>JAGRAT010000059.1 GCA_020434495.1 Bdellovibrionales bacterium
GGCTCCTGCCCTCCGTGCGAGGGCAGGAGCCCGGAGGAGAATGAGGGCGAACTAGTAATGACCTCCCTGCCGTGCGTACAGGTTCTTTATTACCTAGGGAAGCTCTGAATAAGTCTTGTCAAGACGGTTAGGACGACGATTAGGTGATCCGAAAACCGTTGAACGTCGACGGTTTACGTTATCCGTCATCGTCCAAGGTCATCGTCATCGATACTTATTCAGAGCTTCCCTAGTGCAACGTTTTCAGACAAATTGAAAGGCGGAGAACCAGAATTTGATGTTTACTAGCGTGGCAAGCTCACGGACCCTTCTTCACTATCCTCACCGAAATTTATAGAGCGCGTTAAAGAGATCACCCTCGATCGTCCGCTGAACAGCGCCGGTAGCGACAAGCCTTTCGAGAATCTTGAAGATATGAACATTTTGCTCGCTTCCAAGCTCCTTAGCTACCTGCTCAACTGTCAGCGCGGCTGATGCGCCTTGCAGAACAGACTCAACTTGTGCTTTGAGTTCAAGGACACGACCAGCGGCTTTCTTTCCGGCCTCAACACCGGGCTGATGATAGGCATTAATGTTCGTAAGGCTTGCATAGAAAGATACCGCTCGTTCAAAGAGGGCAAGCACCGCCCCGAGTGAGCGGGCAGAGACATCAGGTATGGTGATAGTAATCGAGGCCCGGCCGTTCTCAGCGAGAGCCTGACGAGTTCCGAGATAAAATCCTTGCAAGTAATCACCGGAGGTCGTCCCCTCCTCGACCTCCAACTCACTCTCCTTTTGGAATTTAAGGAGCTCAGCTCCAGGATTCTTCAACTGAGCAAAGTCATGCAGTACTTCAATAAAAACAGCAAAGAAATTATTTCGTCCGTCTCTCAGCTGTTGAATGTATGCGTGTTGATCGGTTGAGCCCTTATTGCCATAAACAGCAAGCCCCTCTTCTACTACCTGACCATCTCTATCGAGCTGTTTCCCGAGGCTCTCCATGACAAGCTGCTGCAGATAACGACTGGTAAGAAGCAACCGATCTTTGTAAGGCAATACCACCATGTCTTTGCTCTTCGCCATCGCTCGCCAAGCAAATGCGAGTATTCCCGCAGGATTGTTACGAAGTTCACCTTCGCGAGTCCATTGGTCCATCTCCTTTGCGCCTTGGAGCAACTGATCGATATTCACCCCGAGCAGTGCGGATGGAAGAAGCCCGACAGAAGCCCAGAGGCTCGTTCGCCCTCCAACCCAATCCCACATTGGGAAGATATCGAGCCAGCCTTCGCCTTTCGCCTTGGTATAGAGCAAACTCCCTTCGCCGGTTATCGCTACTGCCTGCTTTGCAAAATCAAGTCCTCGCAAACGGAATGCGTTTTCGGTAAGCATCATCGCGTTACGCGTTTCCTTCGTTCCGCCAGATTTTGAAATTACGAGTACGAGCGTTTTCCCGAGATCTGGAATCTCACTGAGGGTAAGGGCAATCCCGTCCGGATCAGTATTGTCGATTGAGTAAAACCTCAGCGGCTGAGCACCCGTACGAAACGCTTCAGATAAAAGCTGAGGGCCAAGCGCGGAACCACCAATTCCAATGAGCAGCAGCGATTCAAATTTCTCGCCGTTCTTCGGAGCAACTTCACCAGAGTGAACGGCGCTAGAAAACCGCTGCACATGAGCAAGTTCATCCTCAATCGCACGAGTGAGCTCCGGAACCGGACAGAGAGCGCTATTCCTCAGCCAGTAATGTCCGACCATTCGCTGCTCGTCACCGTTCACAATTTCGCCAGCTTCAGTTTTCTGCATCTCGGAGATTGCGCATTGAAACTCCTCATTAGCCGAGGAAAGTGCCCCGGCAGCATCCAAAAGAAGGCTGTAGTCGAGAAGGAACGAGAAATCTTTTGATATCCAACAGTTACGCTGAAAATGGCCCCAAGAATCCATTGCTCCCTCCCTATTAGAAATCGGTGCTCGTTTGGCTCCTCCGGTTTATCAACAAGTCCAGGGAAATGACAGGCCATGAAAAATTGTGTAATGTCACCTAGTTAATTTTTGAATAATTTATTCAAGTAAGAGATGTTGGAGAAAACGCATCCCGTCGATGTTGGGTAATCGACAGTGATTTGGGGATCACAGTTCGGCTCCCTCAAATTTCACTTAAAGATCTGCGTATTGATTACGAGCAATCGATGAATCAGCAAAATAATTCTAAAAGCAGTAGTCCCTCATCCATTTCATCTATCCTGCATGCAGATCCGCATCGCCTCTTTAGATTCGGCATTGAAGCGCTCCTCTCAAGATCAGGGCGATATGAGTACCTGGCGGAATGCGAAAACGCCCAAGAGACATTGGAAAAAGTTATAAAACTCCGTCCAGACATCCTTCTCATAGAGTTAGCGCTAAAAGATAAAAGTGGAGTGGAAGTTATTCAGCAACTCCGAATGGAACAACGCCCTATCAAAATCATCGTACTGAGCGGATATGAAGATGAAGCAACCGTTCGGCACTCGCTACACGCCGGCGCAGACGGTTATGTCTTTAAGTCGAGTACGCCAGAGCTATTACTCGAAGCACTTGCAGCAGTGCGCGAAGCAGACAGTGTGGTGCTGCCAAATTCCCTTAATCATCTTCAAAATCAGAAGCACAAGGATGGCAATGGTCGTTCAAAGAATAGTCTTTCCGAGTTTGATCCACTTGTGACGTTGAGCAAAAGAGAGCGAGAAGTATTCTACTTGCTCGCAGACGGGCAGCCCAACCGAGTGATAGCAAAGCAACTGTTCATCAGTCCACGAACAGTGGAAACCCACAGAGCACGAGTAATCCGAAAGCTTGGATTCGAGAACACCGCTGATATCATTCGATATGCACTCAGAAACAATTTAATGGCGCCCTAGAACGGTAGCACCTGTTTCAATTGCTTGAACTTAAGAATTCTCCAACGAGGAGGCGCTAGCGTCCTTCGACTAAACCGTTCATACTGGAAGCGGTCTCATAAATGCTTATGAGACCGCCGTAAAAGGTCTAGGTACAACGTCCACGTCCAGGTATTCCGTGCATGTGCTCGTATACCCTTACGTGTACTTTGCACGAGGGGCTCTTTATGAGACCACTTCTAGCAAACTAACGGTAAATTTCATGAAGTGTGAAATAGCATTTCATCCTTAATTTTGCGTAAACGTAATCATGGCTATCGGCCTTGCAAACTCAGAAAGTTCCTCTCAACCTCACTCGGGGAACTCTCCTTTCCAGAATAGCTCTCTTCAATCTGGAGAGTACGCGGCTTGGGCCTCTGGGGTATGGCATCACGGAGAGGAAACCACACAAAAAGTTTTAAACAAGCTCCCTCACTCTCCAACCTTTCGAGGAGTGGCGCTGCTGCTCTTCGGATTATTTCTCATTACCGGCCCCGTTCCAGAGCATTCCGATCTCTTTGCTGCCGTGCTCGGTTATTCGCTTATCGCACTGGTAACGGTCGCAAGCGTTTCAACACTACTCCTTGGTTGGAAATTCCGATCCAAGGGGCGCCTTCGCCTGACATACGACATTGCTCATCATCAGTCATCTGAAGGACAAACCTCATCAGGAAGACCAACCGTCGGGGAGCCAACAAAACTCTTCTTGAAAATTTCGGAGGCAAACCTCCAGCCACTCTACTCTCTCGAAGTGGTTCCCGAGTTCGAACACCCATGCGCGATGCGCACCTGGAAGATTATCGGTAAAACCCTGCCATCCCTGGAGGCTGCTCAATACTTCACCCCTCCTCACCGCGGCCATTGGGATGTGACTGGATTACGCGTCACATTACGCGACACATTCGGAATCTCTCAGTTTCGGTGGGTTGTTCGATCAGAAAATCTCCCGCACATCTCTGCTTATCCGAAAGAAACTTTTACTCGCTCCCTGCCGATATTCACCGCAGAAACGACCTCAGGAATTGAGCAGACAGAGCTGCAGCGCTCCGAAGGCGACCCCTATGATGTTAAGCGCTATCATCCATCTGATGGTATTCGAAGGATACTCTGGAAGGTTTACGCAAAGTCCGGGGAGCTACTCTCTCGACACCCTGAGCCATCAATGACTCCAGAGGGTGTAGTAGTGATGTATGTACTTGCTGGAAAAAGCGATGATCGACTTGCCTCTCTCGCGCTCTCTCACGTTCGAGACCTTGAAGCACAGCAGTATGAATTCTTTTGCTCCTGTGACGGAGCTGCGCCTTCACATCTCGCCGAAGCGAATTCTTCGGCCGCAACCACCGAGCGAGAGACAGAGGAACTCCTTCTAAGCACTGTTTGGCAAGCCGATTACACGAAGAATGCCGGACGGCTCAAGGTTATTACCGGATTATCAGAGCTCTTTGAAAATGTGAGAATGAGCACCCTAACGAGAATAACCTTTTTTGTCTCAGTCGAAAGATTGCGAGACCCGAACTTCTATCAGGAAATGGAGCTTCTGCAGCAATCCCTTCACCAGCAGCGACTTGAAGCCTTATGGATAATTTTGGATGAAAGATCCGATAGCTCCACCACTAATTCAAATAGACGGCTCTCTGAGCTTCTCATGGTCGCTGAGGAGAAACCTGCTCGCACCTCTACCGAATCTTCAGAAAATACACTCAGTCGGTTTGCCGCTCATTGTGAGCTCTACGGATTCCCTCATATAATAACTAGGTAAGAAATCGCCCTTTGAATGCTCCTATGACTGCAACCGCAATTCTTCCATCTCGAGGACACAGCACCTCCTCTCGTCAAGAAGAGCATATTTCCACCCTCCATCGCTTCACCTTTGCGTTGGCATTTCTTTTCCGTTTTGTAACTTACGCAGTCGCGTTAGGGATTCTCCACGACACATTCGCCATCTCGACTTCTCAAGAAAGCCTGACTCTGGCCCTATTGTTTTCTCAGGTAGCAGCGACCATTCTTTCTTTTAGCCGACTACGATCCTGGGTTCCGCCAGTTGGTATCTTGCTCCTATTTGGAGCAGCGAACCTCCTCTTTCGGCTCCTCCAATCCTTCTTTACAAACACTGCTGCCGGGATTCTTGAGCCTTACTCATTGTTGCTCGATATAAACTTATTAGTATTTACCGCCTTCTTCGGTTACATCACGACGTGGGCATATTGGCGCGTTCGTTTTTACGCAACACTTGAAATCCTCGCCACGCTCTTCCTCCTCCTCACTTTCTTTGCCCCTCATAGAGACTTCCAACTCGCCCTCGCCCCCAAGGTTGTCCACACCCTCGCTTGGGAACTCAACACATCTTCCTTCGCGCTCATCATCATCATGGGAAGCATCGTCACTTTGCTCACAAGTATTTATCTTGGCCTTGCAAGCCATGCGGGTCTACCGACCCGAGGAAAGGGCCATGCGACACAGGATATACTTGTTGCCGGGAAAAGCCGCCCGCTCCTTGGGACGATACTCACAGGGCTGATTGTTTTAATAGTAAGCCTCATCTCCCGACAGGTGTACTCTCACTATCAGCAGATTCAGGAGAGCGTCGGTGCGAACGGGGTGGGATTTAAAGAAACCGAAGAGTCTATCGGAAAATCTCCGCTGGGCTTTCATTCAGCACTTGGTAGCAACAATCAGCCTTCTGCGGTAGTAAGGCTCGGGGGCGACTATCAGGAGAACCCCACTTCTCCGATGCTCTTTCTGAGAGAAGGGGCACTTTCAGCCTTCAATGGCAAAGAACTCGTTAACGCCGGCAAAGGGTTTGACGATGATATTCCAGGAACTTCTGCCCAAGAGGTATTTCAAACGGAGGAACGGCTCGAGTTAGATGAACGGGTACCAGTTCCACAATCCGTCTACCTTCTCACCGATCACGATGTGGTCTTCACTATTGACTACCCGGTATCAGTCCAACCCTTGGAGAACCCTGCCCCCCAGCGATTTCGAGGTGCATATCAAGCGTACTCCGTTGCCCCGAGCTATCATCTTTCAGATCTTCTGGACAGAACCCCCGGAAATCCAAACTGGACTGAGCTCGTTCGAGATCACTACCTGGCGCAACATACTGATAAGCGATATGCAGATTTTGCTGCGCGAATTGTTGGAGAGGAAACGAATCCTGCAGCACGAGCCTCAATGCTTTCAAACTTCTTAACGAAGAATGCCATTTATACCCTCACGCCGAATCATGAAGTGAAGCCAAATGAAGATCCCGTTGCGCCCTTTCTCTTTGGCGATCTCAGAGGATACTGCGTACATTTTGCACATGCAGTCACCTACATGCTTCGCTCTCTTGGAATACCAGCTCGAATTGCCACCGGTTACCTTACTGACTTAAGCCAAGCACGAGATGGACATATCCTCCTTCGGATGAGCGATAGGCACGCTTGGGCAGAAGCCTATTTCGAAGGCTATGGTTGGGTTCCATTTGATGTTCAACCCGAGCAGGTCGAAAGCCATGCCGATTCAGAGGTTGATTCGCAACTGCTCGAGGAGCTCATGGGACTCATTGGACCAGAGAAAACCCTTATCCCAGAGGAATCCTTTGTTGAAGAGCCAGGGCTAAAAGAGCCCCCTTCTTGGAGTTTACCCTCTACCGTAGCGCTTTTGAAAATTGCGTTCGTCATGTTGATAGTCTTCTACCTGTGGAAGCTCGTTCTTTGGTACGGATGGCTCCTGCCTGGAGATGGGGAAGCGAAGATAAAACGAGCTTATGTGGCGATATATGCTCGCCTGCTCGACCTCGGATATTCACGAAAATTTGCGGAAACCGTACAAGAGTTCCACCAACGAGTAAAAAGTAGCTACGGACTGAATCCCGAGAACTCTTGGGAGATTCTTCGACATCTAAAGTACGGCGCTGTAACTGGAAGCCCAGACGAGCTTCAGTCAGCGATGCGGGATGATTTTTCAGAGCTCGCGAAGATTCATCTCGTTCGTCGGTTTCTCGCTTTCTTTAACCCCGTAAGTGTTTTTCGATTACGCTGATATGAAGGTACGATTAATAGTCCTCTTTTCTTTTCTCCTGCCGTTCATGCTCTCAGTAGCAGCAGCAGAGGTGAAGGTTGAAGATCCCTTCGATCCAAATGACTATCCCTTCTCGGAAGATCAACTGATCCAGGACAAAGACAAGTCTGTAGAAGAGCTTCTACAAGAAGCAGAGTTCCTCTTTATCGAAGAACGGCTACTTGATGGACGCACAAAGCTGCTGTTAGCGCTCCAAAAAGATCCGAACAACTATCAGGTTCACTCGATGCTCGCCGGTTACTACCTGGTGCACGTTGGGCATTTTAAATTGGCGCTCCGCTACATTCTACGAGCTCAACAACTCTTTGAAGAACAGCACGGTCCGCCTCCGTACACAGACTTCCTGCTGAAGAGCACGCACGCCCACCATCTTCACCTTCTCTCACAGGCAAGGCTCAATCTCGATGATTATCAAGGTGCTCTTAGGGCTCTCGATGAATACGAATCTTATGGTTACTACCAGAGTTGGTATCCAGGATCCCGGGCATGGGTATTAATGAAGAATGAACGGCTCGAAGAAGCGATTAACGTTTCACGTCTTGGCCTTTTGGCAGGTGCTGAGCAGGGGCGAACACTGAACATACTTGGAATTCTCCTCTCGATGACCGGAGAACGAGAGGCGAGTCTTAACGTTTTTAAGCGTGCAATTGCTCACGAATACGCTCTTGGAACATACGGCCAACCGGCTACTCCACTGAACAACTCCGGCGAGGTCTACCGCGAGATTTTTCAGGAAGAGGCAGCAGAGCGCTCTTGGATGCAAGCCACATCTCTCCCTGATGGCTGCGAGCACGTATTACCAGCCCTCAACCTCGCAACAGTTCGGATGGAACGATTGGATCTCAACGGGGCCGCGAGCGCCATTGATAACTTTGAAAGTTGCGTTGCGCAGTATCCCCTACGAAACGGTGAAGAGCATCGTGCTCTCGTGCATCTGGCGAGAGGTCGTATCGATGTACATTCAGGGCGACTTGAAAGCGGTATTGAACACTTGCGAGCAGCTCTCAAACGACAACAGTGGTTTGGGAAGATCGGCACAGATGTCGAAGATCTTCAGGCTGGAACGCTCGGCTCGCTTTCGTACGCCCTCATAGAGAAAGTTCGGCGACAATCAGTAACACCACCAGACGGAAGCTCTTACTTTGGAAGCGCAGGCACTTGGCTTGAATCGCTGAAACTTCGAGCAGAAGCGTGGTGGCTTTCAAGACGGATGGTGAAGCTCTTAATCGATAAACTCAACAACGGAGAAGATCTCTATGTCAGGAACACGGATAGCATGCTCGAGTATAGCTTTCTCGGAGCACTGCTCACCCGAGTTCCAACAACCACTCTCAAAAGGCGATTAGAACTTGAAAAGAAGAAGGATAATAGAGGCCCGGCGGTTAATTACTATGAGGCGTGGCTAGGGGAGAACTTGCTCAGTCATGGGGACAGGGAGGAAGGACTACGTCGATTGCGAGACGTAAAGAAACGCCTTCGACTTCCAGCTGACGGAGCGTTGAAAGTTCATGCCCTCCTCACCATTGCTCGTAGTATCGATGAGCGCTCAGCGGAATATCGAGACCTCGTTGAAGAGGCTTTTTTCTTGAATCGAGCGAGCATCCCGAATTATGGAGTAAAACTACCGGTGAATTTCTCCTCAACCGAAAAGCTCATTCCAAAGAAACTTGTCTCTTCGCCGTTTCTTGTGGAAACATCTTCCCAACAAGAATTTCTCATTACCCATGGAACAGATGGGAATGAGCACAGCTTGCGCTTCAGTTCAAGAACTGGTCGTGCTTCAGCTGCAACCGTGAAAGGTGGGGATTTTAACGAGGTGCTCAGAAAACTTTCAGACGAAGTATTTCAGACACCGCAGTAAGTTCAAGATACGTATAATAGGTAAAGTGAAAGCTATGGAAGCAGAGGCAAGAGAGTCGAATTTTGAATCAGCAAAGGGAAAAGCCGCGATCGAGACGGTTGGACGACTCCGCTCTGCGCTCTCCTCTGTTATTCGAGGTCGCGGCGATACTATCGATCTCGTCCTCACTGCGCTCTTTGCGGACGGACACGTCTTACTCGAAGATTATCCAGGCTCTGGAAAAACTTTACTCACCAAAACTCTCGGTCGACTGATTCGCGAGGAGCATATTGAGCACCTCAAAGACCAGGAGATCATCCCCTTTCGTCGAATTCAGTTTACTCCTGATATGTTGCCGGGGGATGTTCTTGGAGTGAACGTGTTTGATGCAAAGAGCGGCAGCTTTCGCTTCATTCGTGGCCCAGTGTTTGCCCACGTGGTTCTTGCTGACGAGCTCAACAGAACCGGGCCGAAAGTCCAAGCGGCCTTCCTTGAATGTATGGCAGAGAAGCAGGTCACTATTGATAACGTTACCTACCCACTCGATGATTTCTTTTTCGTGATCGGTACGCAAAATCCGCTTGATCTTGCAGGGACTTACCCGCTACCACTCGTACAACTGGATCGATTCCTGCTCCGAATCCCAATGTCATACGTGGATGCAGATACTGAACTAGAAATTCTTGCTGGGCACAAAGAAATCCTTGGGAACGCCACCTCAATTGAGCCGGTAGCCTCTCGCTCTGACATTCTTGAGGCACAGGCAGCCGTTAAAGACGTCACCATCAGTGAGTCACTCAGAAAAGCGATTGTGGCCATAGTCCAAGCCACCCGCGATTCCTCCCTTTTCCAGTTTGGGGTATCGACACGAGCAGCACTGATGTTACAGCAAGCGCTGAGAAGCTGGGCCATTGTGCAAGGACGAACATTTGCTGACGAAGACGATCTGAAATTCCTCGCGCCCCACGTCCTCCTCCATAGAATGCGGTTCCAAGGCGGAATTCGAAATGAACGTGAGTCGTTCGATGAATTTATGGCTCCGTTTTTAGAGCAACTTATTCAGGAAAGATAAACAAATTCAGCCCCCGGCCCGTGGTCTAAACTCGAACTGGTCTCATAAATAGCCCCTAGTACAAAGGACACGTAAGGGTGCTCGTGCACCACGAAATACCTGGGCGTGGACGTTGTACGTAAACCGCTACGGCAGTCTCACAGGTATTTGTTCACTACTTCATCGATTCCAAGACGTACTCGAACACTATTGGCGCAACAATTGAGGCGTCAGATTCAATCACAAAGCTTGGGGTAGTCGGTTCAATCTTCCCCCAAGAAATCTTCTCGGAAGGTATTGCTCCACTATATGAACCGTACGATGTCGTACTATCGCTGATCTGGCAAAAGTACCCCCAAGATTTGCAATCCTCTTGGAGATCCTGGCGAATAAGGGGGACAACACAGATTGGAAAATCACCAGCGATTCCACCACCGATTTGGAAGAATCCGATGGAGCTCTCGGAATTCGTAGAGCGGTACCACTTCACGAGTTCTCCCATATACTCTGGACCACTGCGCACAACACCATAGTTACTAAGATCACCACTCAGCACATGGGAAACAAATATATTCCCGAGGGTGGAATCTTCCCATCCAGGAACGACGATGGGGAGATTTTGCTCGGCAGCAGCTATCATCCACGAGTGCTCTTCGGGAATCTGATAACTCTTCTTAAGCTCACCCGATTGAAGCATCTGAAAAAAGTATTCGTGAGGGAAATACCGCTCTCCCGAGGCATCTGCCTTTTTCCATCTTGCCAAGATCAGATCCTCAATAGCTCGTATAGCTGTATCCTCAGGAATACAGGTATCGGTGACTCGGTTCATTCCCCGATCACAGAGATCTTGCTCGAACTGAGGGTTAAGGTTCCGAAAATTCGGAACGCGCTCATAGGATTCATGAGCAACGAGATTAAAGATATCCTCTTCCAGATTGGCGCCTGTACATGAAATCCCGTGGATGCAACCTTTACGAATGAGAGGAGCAAGACTTATTCCAAGCTCAGCGGTACTCATCGCTCCCGCCATTGTTAGGAACATCTTCCCTCCACTCTTCAGATGATGGACCCAAGCATCGGCGGCATCTTTAAGAGCTGCGGCATTAAAATGACGATAATGTTTCTCAACAAAACTCTTCATGCTCATACAGACCTCTCCTCATCGCTCAGTTCATTTGAAAATCGGTAATTCAAAAACTTATACAGAAGCTTTGCTGCTGTAAAATTCGGCGCTTCTAAGCCTTCTAACGGCATGAGCTCGACAAGGTCAAAACCAACGACCTGTTTCCGACGACAAACTTCCCGCAGCAATGACAACGCTTGGAACCAATCAACTCCTCCCGGCTCTGGTGTACCGGTAGCAGGCATAATGCTTGAGGAAAACGCGTCAATATCGAAGGTGATATACACCTTATCGCTGAGGCGTTGGATGACTCGCTCGACCCAATCAGTCTGGGCAGCTATTTCGTGATCAAAAAATGTATCCTCCCGGACGATGGCAGCTGCTTCTTTTTTCGCAACAGAACGGATGCCCACAGCGACGATATTTTTAACATCCGAGCACTCTCGAGCCCGAGCCATGACAGAGGCATGCGAGTGCTTGTTCCCTTCATACTCGTCACGAAGATCAGCATGAGCGTCAAACTGAAGAACTGAGAGTCCAGGATGGACTGCCGCTACGGATCGGATGGGCGCCGCAGAGATGGTATGCTCACCGCCGAGTACAACTGGAAACTTTCCGTCCGCCAGAATCTTCGCGACTCCCCGTTCAACTTGGTCGAGCATGACCTCAGCAGTATCAGCGATAATTGCCGGGGCTGTATGAATCCCGACCTGGAACACCTC
This sequence comes from Bdellovibrionales bacterium, assembly GCA_020434495.1. Lineage (GTDB taxonomy): Bacteria > Bdellovibrionota_C > UBA2361 > UBA2361 > RFPC01 > RFPC01. The sequence goes on from JAGRAT010000059.1 coordinate 11,690, forward strand.
TATGCCAGTCTCGACATCGTACCCTTCCAAATTCCTCGAAGACTCGATCAACGCCTCTGGGCCTTTCGCTGTCCCGTGCCCAAAGGAGGTAGACGCTTCAAAAGGAACTGGGAGAATACAAACTCTGGCGTTCTCATATCCTGACAGTTCTTCTGGAAGCCCCAAGAAGCTTCCGTGAACACCAGCACCCTCTAATAAAAAACTTTCTTCGTTACTCATTTCACAAAATAGGTATACCCATCAAAGCTTCTACGGAACTTTGCAGTAAGCTCAGCCGCCTCCTCTGGGGTCAAGCTCTCATCCGCAAGCGATGCCTCGATGGAGGTTCTAAACTTTTCTAACAGATCTTGAGGTTCATACTGCACATAAGTGAGAACTTCTCGCACCGTATCCCCCTCAACGATATCCTTTAAGAGGACCTTCCCGCTCGAGTCGACCTCAACATGCACAGCGTTCGCGTCGCCAAAAAGGTTATGAAGGTCCCCTAGGGTTTCCTGATAAGCTCCAACGAGAAACATGCCAACATAGTAAGGATTGACCGGGTCCAACTCATGGAGATCGATACTATCGCGGACATCTTTAACATCGATAAATTTATCAATCTTTCCGTCACTATCGCAGGTAAGATCCGCAATCACCCCCCGTCGGTTTGGCTTCTCACTTAAGCGGTGAATAGGAATTACCGGAAAAAGCTGATCTATGGCCCAAGAGTCCGGAAGGGATTGAAACAGAGAGAAACTACAGAAGTAGATATCCCGCAAAAATTTCTCCCCCTTCTCAATCTCCTCTGGAGCACGACGAGTCTTGCGAGAAAGGTCTCGAGCTTTCACACAGGTAGCGCGAAATAGAGATTCCACATAAGCTCGCTCCTCCAAAGAGACATGCCCCTGAAGAAACGCGGTGAAGGTCTCTTCATTAATGGCAATAGCGTCGTGAAATCCTTCAGAGAGATTCTTCACCGAGAGCTCTTGAAAGTTATGCCAAAGTTCGTGAGCACGAGTAAATTCCGGATCAGTAGGGGCTTCAATGGAGAGTAACGGTTCGCCAAGGGCGACATCGGTGACCTCTGTAACGAGTACAGAATGATGAGCAACCGTAGCCCGACCAGACTCACTCAAGATCTCTGGAACCGGAACCTCCTCCTCTTCGCACAGAGTCTTTATTGACCAAACGACATCTCGGGCATATTCGTCGATAGAGTAATCAACCGAGCAATCAAAGTTTGTTTTGGAGCCGTCGTAATCGACCCCTAGTCCCCCTCCGACATCGAGCATACTCAACTCTGGGGCAAGCTTCTTTACTTCCACATACATACGGGCGGCTTCTCGAAGCACTCGCTTAATGGCCACGATGGAAGAGACCTGGCTCCCCATATGAAGGTGAAGAAGTTTCAGGCAGTCAATTTTTCCGGCTTTTTCAAGAAGCTGAATACTGTTTAACAACTCACGACTGGTAAGTCCGAATTTAGCGTTCTCCCCGGTGGACTCTTCCCATTTCCCGACTCCACGAGAGATCGGCTTCATTCGGAACCCAAGTTCAGGCTCTACTCCAACACGCTCAGAAACCGCAAGCACCTCATTCAGCTCGTAAGGTTGCTCAATGATGATAATAGTTCGTTTTCCAAGCTTTCGACCAAGCAGGGCGAGCTCCAAGTATTCGGCATCTTTATAGCCATTACAGAGAAGCATCTCTCCGGGCTTATCCAACAGGGCGAGCACCGCAAGCAGCTCGGGCTTACTTCCCACCTCAAGAGCTGCATTAAACTTCCGACCGGCACGTTGTACCGCCTCAACTACATGCGCTTGCTGGTTCACCTTAATCGGGTAAGCAAGGCGATAACGATTTTGATAACCATATGCCGAAATAGCGGCCGAGAAAGCGTTATTCAGCTTTGTAATCTGCGATTCAATGATCTGGTTAAACCGGAGCATTATCGGAAGCTCTACCCCCCGACGCCTCAGCGTAGAGATAAGATCATAGAGGTCTATCGTGTGGTCGTTCTCACTCGCTGGTTTCACGAGGATATTTCCGGCCTCACTCACCGTAAAGTAGCCACCGCCCCACTCTGAGACTCCGTACAGCTCTGAACTTTTAGTACTATTCCAGCTCTCCATCACTCCCCTGGAAATAACATGACAATTGAAACAGGAGATTATCGGGTATTTTTTCCGGTCAGTCGATATTTGAGCCGGTATTTATACTGGAGGCAATTGAAATTGCCGGAAGCCCCCGGAGGGACAACACATACTCGCAACAAAAAACATCCAAAAGCCATTAACCTATAACCGCG
>JAGRAT010000005.1 GCA_020434495.1 Bdellovibrionales bacterium
TGGCACATCTCTCGCTGCTGAAGGCATCGCCCCTAACGGAACACCAGGCCTATTCTGGCCATCCGCGTCATCAGGTCGATGTCGATTAACCGCATCGTTTCCGATGTTACTCGCTGTTGTAGTTCCTGCTGGTGGTCCCATGTTCGGGGACTTAATGATAGGACGGGATTGCGAACCGACTGCTGCTTTTACCACACCCGCTATCAAGGCGACATCTTTAGAAGCAGCTTGGTTTCCGTGAGAAACCGCGCCAGCGATACGCCGCGCTCCTTCACCAGCTTGTCCCATATGACTTGCAGCGAGAGAATGAGTAGCAGCAGCGTTTTGTTGATCAAGCGCTCTATGCACTAATCCGGTTGAGCGCTGATCAGCAGCATTTGTTTCTTGGCTCACACTTGCAGCATTTTGCTTCATACGTGCTGCTTCATTACCGGTAAAGCTACTTCCCGCAGCTCCGGCTGCCTTACCTGCTGGGTCGCCGGCTATCTTATCTACCATCCCAGCAACACCAGATTTTGCACCAAGCACCATCTGCCCGGTAACCGCTGGCACAGCAAAATAGAGCGCTGACATGATATAAATGTAGTAGCCGTTTGCGAGATCGAAATCGAGCGATGAGCCCACGATAAGGCTTAGGTCGAAGAGCCGTAGTGTCGCGTCAAAGGCTGAGTCATTGAGCAATGGATTTGCTGGGGTTACGTTAGCATCAAATACATTCAAGCATGCACCGTAATCCGTTGCGCCTTGGCACCATCCCGGACCTTCGGTGAGAATCAGTGCTGGTTGAGCGTTTGCTCCAAAGTTACTGATGCACTTTTCAATCGGCTCAAGCACTCGTCTCGTACCACCGCCCCCGGTTATTGGCCAGTTGGCTACACACCGGAGATCGTTGAAACCTCCGTAGTCGCTCATCTCAAGAACTTTCTGGTTGATGAGGTAGCTGGAGTTCGAGTTCGCCATCATCGCCCAGAGGCTGCGCTCCAAGCTCGAAACAAAGGCGAAACCGAGGTCCCAAAGCTTCACCCAAACAAAAAATGAGGTCCATGTAATGATTATTTTATTCCACGAGGGCACGAGCATGACCATGCATACGATTGGGAAAGCGAGTGAAAGCATGTAGAGCAGAATCCCTTGCACATACGGGATCATGAGAGACCAAGTATACACCTCTGCTGCCTTTGAGGTGCTACCGATAGTAGAGTTATAAAGCTGCGAGTCATCAAGAATCGTCTCGGTCTTATCCTTTCCAACAGATACGAGCTCGGGGAGGCGATTCAGTTCATTTCTAAAGAGGTGTGCAAGAATAAGATTGTAAACAAACTGATACTGCCCCGGCACAGAAAATCCGCGTGGGTGCTTAGCAGAGCACAACCCAGTGTCGTTAAACGGAATATCCCATCCATACAGAATATTGTACGTCATATCTTCCGGGTACCATCCTCCCGGTCCCCCATTCTGAAAGGACTGCGAAAAAATAATCGCTGCTTCGTACCGGAAATAAAGAAGCAGTACATAGAAATACGCATCACAAGGGATTCGATCTCGTTCCAAAATTGCATTTACTACGGCTAGGGCATTCGGGACAGCTTCTTGGTCTCGACCACACAAGTTCCCAGGACCATTGGGCAACCATTCAACGGAACGAACAAAGCTACTTCCATTCGTCAATGTCGGAATAGCATTGTCGACAGAATCTGTCAGCAGATTCTTAAGCGAGGTAGGGGTAGGAACCGTTGTCTGAGCAAGCTCCATCCGAAGTGTCTTGTAGAGTCTCGAGAATCCTGCTCCGGCAGCACCGCGCTGATTAAACACGGTATCCGGGAGAAAGGATTCGGTATAGTTGGTGGCTCTCGCAAACTCGGTAAAATCAATCGCCTTGGTAAGGTGCTCTCCGCACTCGTCAGCAACAAAACGTGACAATGCATCTCGAGCATCTGAATTGGTAAGCTCCGCTTGGGTGACGTTGTTCAAGAAAGTCCACTTGGAGTTTGTGAATGTCGCAAAGTGATTTTGGCTATCTTGACAGACTTCGTTCGAACCAAGCGCCTCTCCGAACATAAAGTTTGGCGCAGTACTTTCAAGCGCAACGTTCGTATCGGCCGAATTCGGAACACCGAGTTCGAGGTAAGGATTGGACTGAGAGAGCGCACCAGTCCACACTGAAAGTTGACGAACGGTATCGCTCAGGAAGGAATCAAGCATTACAAATGGCAGGGAGACCTCTACTAACCCCCCTGGCAATGCATTAGGACCTGTCCCGCCATAGGGACCATTTTTATCAAATCGAATTGCTCCGCGCCGCGTAACCCCCATGTTTACAGCACCAGATTCAGCGAGCCGCCACACCTCGTTCTGGGGTTGCATATAGGGCCCAACCATCCATGCGACTCCGTGAACCTGCGCTGGAGTATCGATTGCAAAGTAATAAATTCCAGGGCCGATAAAGAACCAGAGCCAATTCCTTGGAGGCTGACCCATCGCCATCATAATGAGTCCCGCGATACCAGCCACGGTGTAGAGCAGTATCGAAAACTTCTCCCAACCAAGATGCATGTAATAGAGCACATCTGACTGCGCGTAGTACCCAAGAGTAGCCCACGCTGCCGTTATTGCGTGAAACGAGGAGCCAAACAAACGAAAGGGATTGCAAGTCGAATCGATGGGTAAGCTGATGCCGACTTCGCCTTGGGCGAGGAAGTTTATGGCCAGATTGCCAAGGTCGAACGCATCAAAGACACTCATCCTACTTTACCCCCATCTTCGAAGCGCCCGCCGAAGGATTCCGTTTATCGCCAACACCATCAGAGAACCTTGGACGAGTTTTCAGTTCGTCGTAGTAGTCATAGAGCGCTTTTCGAATCTCTCCCATTCGATCAGAGAGCTCAGCAATCTTCATGGTTGTTGTAGCCGTAGACTGATGGCTCGCGCCTGGGAGATTTCTCGCAACTAACTGAGAAGCCATATCGAATTTGTCTGCCCACGGGTGGTTGGCGAGAACCTGGCGACGTAAGGTAAGACGAAAGTGTTCGATTTTCTGCAAGGCTTTCAACTCAGCCGCCGTGAGGGCGTATTCATAGAGAAGCTGGACACGTTTTGTCGTGGTGAACTTCCAACCAGTGAATCCCCCTGTAGTCCTGTTGAATTCATCTTTTAACGGCCAGGTTGGTCCAGCAGGGACATGATAACTCCAAAGCCCGAAAAATACCGGAATTGGCCCACGGAACTTCATGATATCCCCAAGGGCAACTCCCTCCAAAATATCAGTGCAAGCTCTCTGACCGTCATCATCCGGTGGATTCTCCAACCGAAGCAGATTGTTGAGCATCATCGCATCTGAGTGTGAAAATGAAACATTTCCAGCAGACAGGTTGCCAAGCAGATCTTGGATAGTTATATCCCCAATCGTCTTTGCGGTTTCCCCCGGACGTGTGTGCATGTAGAAGCGCTTCTGGTACCACAGCTGCCCCCCAGCATTAACTGGCAAGAGATCATTCGATCCATCTGGCCAAATCTTGTTATACGGCGAGGGCATCGCATCAATAAGCGGACCGATTGGAACGCTCGCCTGACACCCCGGGAGAAGAACGGGAAGACCTGGAACCTGGGTGTTAATCGAAGTATTCCACTGCGCATTACCTGGAGCACTCCACAGCGGACATCCAACCGCAGTTGAGGCGAGTCCAGCCGTGTTGTTTCTCTTTGCCCAGGTGGCTTGCTGGTTTGACCAATCGCACATTTTATAAGCGAGAGCATAAATGGAACCGTAGATATCTTGGAGGTACTGCGCCTTGATCAGATCAAACCCCTTCATCGGCACCTTATATCCGGGAGTATTTCCGAATCCAAGAAACCCTCCAGTAGAGACATCAGGGGTATAAAAGTTCACCGCACGTTGCGGTGGGGAGACTTGCGTTACCTTTCGAATTCTTGAAGCAGTCTGAGCACCAAGTTCAGGCTCTAATGTTCCACCGGCGTTAAGCTTGGGGTTCCGTTCATAGAAGACCATATTCCCGTAGTAGAGTCGCGCTTCATCTTCCATCGCCCACCGAGTCTCATTCCCGAGAATCGGATTCTGGCTCACGTGATGAAAGATATACTGCCAAAGCGTTCGTTCGTAACACTCATCATTCGAAGAGAGAATAGGAGTACCAGCAGCCACAAGCGCACCGATACACTCAGGATCTGGAGTGGTTCCAGCTCGCAATGCTTTTTCAATTCCAACCGTGTTCGGAATATTCTGAATATCTTGCACCCGAGCTTGTGAAGTCGACGTTGAGGAGAGATTAGTTGCTACATCAGGGATAGCGACATCAAACCCGCCCGTACACTGTTTGATGGCATCCAAGATGCTCATCGGCACCGTTGTCTGATCAAAAATACGCTTAATACATCCCGAGAACTCTTCCTTACGTTGCAGCTCATCAGGAAGTCCCTCGAGCGACTTCAAGTATGTTTCTAGCTGAGTAAACGTTCCCGTTGCACCAAAGTGCGATTCTTCGTTCGCTGCCGAAAATGCTGCGCCAAGAGACGAGTCAGTAAGATTGATACTCGCCATGAGAATCGCAAGCGGCGATGTATACATGTTCGCGGTTAACGCTCCAAGCAGCGGCCCAGAACGCATCACGCTCCCCTTCATCCGGTGATAATCCCCAGTATGAAAGAAGAATGACTCCTGATCGGTTCTTCTGATGTCCTCTTCTTCCGTAATAGGAATCCCCGATTGTGCGCCTCCAGTTGTTGTTTCACCGATTGCAGCACTCCCAACCCCACTAGTGGCTACCGCTGCAAAGTTTGGATAGTAACCTCTATCCGGGTCGAATGGCTGTACGGCTCCAAGTCCATCGCTTTGGGCGAAAGCATTCGTGGAGAGAAACAACAGAACCGCGACGAGGCTGATTCGCTTACTCATCACTCCCTCGCCTCGCTTTCTACGGAAGGACATTGAAAATGTCCGGAGGCCCCAAGGGGAGAAAACACTTAACAGCCGCATAAAACGGACAAAAACGATCAGCTTTTGACCTTCGGAATCGAGCATTTTCATTGGTGGCTGGTATAGACACTTCATGAAAGTGGTCCTCCGTGGATGATACTGATGAGCTCTTCATAGAAGGCTCCCCTCCTGACACCGTAGATTTCAAATTCTTGATTCAAACTTGGAACGATGATTTTTAGCATCGGTACAGATTTTGGTTGTGGCTCATCGTACTTCACGTAGCCTTGCTCAAGTCCGTTTAACTGCGCTCTTCGTTGGTAGTGCCTGATGACGCTCTCGTCACGATATTCGTGAGAGATGACCTTGAAAGAGATCTTTGAATTTTTGTAAGCAGCATCTCGCAACTTTCCCATCTCTCTTCCAGCTCGGAGAGAGTCTTTGTGCTGCTCAACATCTACATACAGTTCAAGCTTAATGACGCCATCAAGACTCTTGGGAGCAATTCGCTTAAAGTATTGACGAAACTCGTCACGGTGCTCTGCATCAAACTGCAGCTCCTTTTCTCGCAAGGCGGGATTGACATCGCCAATTGGGGTTAGGGCGCGCAACTGGTGCTCTGGGGGTAGAGCGAGAACGAACTTGTCAAGAATCGGCCCATTCTCTTTCTTTTCCTCTTCGATAGCTTGATCGACATACTTGTTAAATCGGTCATACTCTGGAGAGCTGCTCCAATCCTCTCCGTCGGAAATGCCTTCAGCAATCATGGCCTTTCCCATGAGACCCTGCATAAGTCCCATTCGTTCTTGAAATTGTCCCAAGTACCGCACCCACTTGCGCGCATAGTCGAATGCTAGCTCTTCATCACCGATCTGCATCGCCGCATGAAATGCTTTGAATGGTCGAGGGGCTGACTGCTCTGGAACAATGACTTCGTCTTCCTTCGGATCTCCATAGATGGCGATAATCGAATCACGACTTTCTTCTACTCGCTCAGGTTCTTTATTTTGCGGATAGGCTTTTTCAGCTTTTGTTTCCGGCGCTGCCTCCACCTTCACACTTGCCTCTTGAAGCTCTTCTTCTTCCTTCTTCTCATTCCATCCACGAATGAGCACAAAGCCTTGCGCCGGACGAGCAATCTGCTTGTCCCACATCTCCTTCGGATGAGGGGAATCGACGAGACCAAATGCAAAGGGATTCTTCTTCTCCTCTGCATGACTCGCGAGGAGAGGCAAAAGAACTGTTAGCACAGAAACCACGCCCCCAATCAATGGTCGTGACCCGAGCTGCCGTGTAAAAAACCGCATGTGAATTCCTTTCACCTGGCCACCATACTTCCAGTATGGGGTCTACAACCTTCTCCAACTCGCTCATGAGCGTTACCTGCCAGAATTCCAAACACACACTCATTTGAAATTGCGGTACGCGAGCGATAACCTATCAATGGAGTTATGTTCTTTTTGGGGCAAAGGGTTACGTGGAAGTTTTATGAGGATGCCGACAATTTAGGTAATCAGAGCAAAGACTACGATAGAGGCACCCTTCGGAGGAGGAAACAAGCGGGATACAAGAGCGCCCCCGAATCATATTTCCCACAGTTCTTCACATGTTTTCCACAGCCTCATTGAATAATTTCAATAAGTTACAATCAAACTCCACAGCTCCCACTCTTGGAGTGCGAAGGATTCGACCCGAACTCACCCTCTGATGACCTACAACGCCGAACTCCATGTAAGGGTCTTATATCAAAGGAACTTTCCCCTCCTATTCATTTCTCGCTGATAATCAGGTACTCTGCTCCGCCCCTTTTGAGAGGTTCAGGGAATCCAGTACGAAGTATGTTAGTTCAAGCGTTTGTAGTAGCAGTTTTCATCAGTATTTTCGTCGGGATAGTACTCGATAAGGTTGATAAGACTCTGCTCGCGGCCTCTGGCGCGGTAATCCTCATTCTTTCCGGGGTACTCTCTTTTGAGTCCGCCATTCACTCAATTGATTTCGATACCCTTGCCCTACTCCTTGGGATGATGGTCTTCGTTGAGGGACTCACTGCCGTAGGAATCTTCAAGTGGCTCTCTTTAAAGCTCGGGCTCATCACTCGCGGGAACCCTCTCTATATTTTCCTCCTTATTAATATAGCTACCGCGTTTTTGTCGGCATTCCTCGACAATGTGACGACAGTGCTAATTCTCGCACCGTTAATGATCTCCCTCACCCAGGGAATCGGCCTCCCGCCAAAGATCTTCCTCCTCTCGGTTATCTTCATGTCAAATATCGGCGGGGCTGCAACGATGATCGGGGACCCTCCGAACATCCTCATAGGATCTCAGGTAGAGCACCTTGGGTTCGTTGACTTCCTCGAGTATATGACGGCTCCGGTCTTGCTCTCCATCTTGGTAGTGATCGGATATCTTAAGCTCACGAAGGGTGACCTTATACGATCTCGAGACGACATGCTCAGCTGGCTGTTCGCGAGCAATCTTATGCTTGCAGACATACGTCATCAGGCTCGAACCTTTGAGCTTAAACGTTCAGTAAAGCACAAATCACTCTTTGTCTTCATAGCGGTTATTGCTGGTTTTCTTTTGCATCCTGTTACCCACATCGAACCCCCTGTCGTTGCCATTACGGGAGCGGTTTTCCTTCTTCTTGTTTTTCATAAACAGATCAACCTCCACCACCTCTTCGGAAAGATTGAGTGGCATACCCTCCTCTTCTTTGCCGGTCTTTTTATAGTTGTTGGGGCGCTAGAGGAAGTTGGTGTACTCGAGACGATCTCCCACCTCCTCGTCTCGCTCACTTCAAATACATTAGTTCTCATCCTGATCATTCTCTGGGCATCTGCCATTCTCAGCGCATTGGTCGATAACATCCCCTTTGTTGCGGTCATGATCCCGGTGCTGTCCGACCTAATTCACCAGGAACCGTTCGCTTCCAACCCGAAGAGCCACCTCCTCTGGTGGGCGCTCGCTCTTGGAGCATGCTTTGGTGGGAACGGAAGCATTATTGGGGCCTCGGCGAATGTAGTGAGTGTTGGAATCGCTCAGTCAAAAGGAATAAAGATCTCATTTATGGAGTTTGCAAAGGAGGCTGTGCCCGTCACTTTCCTCACCATTCTCGTTTCGACCCTCTACTTAACCTTCTTGTATTTTATGTAGGTAACGAGAATGGAAACGACGCTCCTTCCCACCATCAACAAACAGCTCCTCCACCTCGATCAGAGCTACGGCTCCGATACGGTTGCCGCAGACTTTGTGCTCTCCCTGATCAGTACTCTGGATGATTATAAAGGTGATAACTCCCCTGACGCGCTTCAAATTGGCATCCTCGAAATTTACAACTTACTCCTCGCCTGCCGACCGCGAATGGCGAATCTTGTATTCGATCTCCAGGAAACACTGCTGCACACTATCGACACTCCAGATTTCAACAAGGAAACCATCAGAAATCGATTGCTGGAACTCCTTGGTCTTAAACGTTCTCGTCGACATGATTCTGTAAAGCATGCCCAGTCTCTCGTCGAGGGAATTCGTTCGATCTTACTCCATTCCTATAGCAGCACCCTGAATATGTTGCTTCGAGAAGTCAGCAAAGGAGCAGACAAGCCAGATATTATACTCGCAGCCCAAGAACCACAGAAAACAGAACGTATGATCCGACTGCTCCAAAAGCACGGCTTTGTGTACCGGGTTGTTTCGGAGTTTGCCGTAGCCCACGTTATTGAAGAAGTGAACCTCGCTCTCTTTGGTGGACTGACACTTACTAGCGATATGCAGATTCTCATGGGACCTGGTTCGGCGAGCCTTATATCCCAGCTAAACTCTCGCGGAATAGCGAGCTATGTGATGCTCACCACAAACAAGTTTAGTTTTTGGGAAGAGCCGACGGCAAAAGCATTCAAAGAGTCTCGGGCGAAGAAGCTCGACACCTTCTCTTACACAAAGGAAGTGTACTCCCATGATGTACTTCCTATCTCCCTTCTTGCTGGGATAATTACTGAGAACGGGGTTCTCACCCCCCACCAAGCTCAATCGGTATTTCGCAAGATGCAGGAGCAGTTCTTTGGTCGCGAGCGAAGGATTCGGGAACTCGGCTAGAGCAGTTTCGTAAATAGGGGAAAAGCCGGGAATTTGGATGACGTACACGACGGTTACGCCAAGGTTTTCGGCGCTAAAGCTATCCTCTCCCATAGTATTCGTTAGATTCATTTTCAAAAAACGCCAAGGTCGCGAGGTTCGCGAGGGACTAATGGCGCGGGACTAAGATCGCGGGACTAATGTCGCAAGGTGCGCGAAGGTATTTATGAAGCAGCTTCTAAAAAAGCTGAGGGACTTCTTTTCGAAGGACGGCTGCCTGGTGAGGGTTACGCTCTAGATACCCCCCCATCAACTCCTTCACTCGAGCCTCTTCAATAAGCGGCTTCTCCCCTTCCTCATATTGCGAGATAGAATAGAGGACAGAAAGCGCCGCGGTGCCAGAGAATGTACTCTTTTCGATTATATCCTCTAGCCCCTTTACCGCTTGAGGGAGAGTCTCATTGCTATTTGCAAGAGAGAGCGCTGCTTGGAAAGCTTCGACCTCTCCCAGGATCCCACGCTGTAACGATTGATCAACGTCAGCAACACTTACGGTAGCTGCCCTAGTTGAAGCGCTCGCTTCTGGATTGAGATCATCAAGAACACGACCATAAAACGAGCTGAGCTCAGCGTAGGGGCTTCGCTCTTGGGCGAGTGCGTGGGTAAGCTCCCGAGCCTTACTCATACTGGTAGCAAATCGCTTTTCATCTTCGGAAAGTTCTGGCTCCTTTTGCTCTTCCCCTTCGGCCTTTACTATCGCCTCTCCTTCCGCTGCCGACTCATTCTCACCTGTCTTACTCGCTTCTTTCGCCTGAGCCCCCGAAGACTCTGTAGCCCCTGTAGCCTCTTGAGCCTCAGTAACCTCTTTCTTCTTCTCTTCGTCTTTCTTTACCGCAAGCTGATCTGCGATTCCCTTTAGTTGCTCCACTTGTGCCTGAAGATCAATCAATAGGTCGGCAGATCTGCGCAAACTCGCCATACGAGTCTGCTCAAACGCATCCTTTACGTAGATAACAAGGAAAACAACTGCGACGGTAATGGCGAGCTCTCGCCAACGTCTCTGTACAAACTTCGCAAGGGGGTCCTCTGCCATCGTCTGCTGAATGGCCTCGCCCGACACACTAAGAGGAGCCCCACCGGATCGCCCCTCTCCCTCAGCAGCCAACACCTCACCCTCGCGAGCGGTATTGTTACTCCCATTAGAAATGTTTCCTTTTGAGACCTTCTTATTGCCAATGCTTTGTGGGCTTTTTCTCGACATGACACCCTAAGTTAAATGATTGCTCGTTAAAAAATGGCCTAACAAAAACTACAAAACATATCCTACGTCTTGTATTTAAAATCCTCCGGATCGAGCTCAGAGAGAATCTCGTTCCATTTATCCTTATCAATATCTTTAAAATCTTTTAGTGGGCTTGCGGCCTCAGCTTCCCGTTCCTCTAGGGCCTTTTTCGCCTCAAGCGCCTGCTTCTCCTCCTCCGTGAGCTCTGCTGAGGCTCCCTCACCACCACCGGCATCCCCAGATTGCTCACCAGCGTCCTGTGGCCCTTTTTCACCAGACTCTTCCCCTTGACCTTCCCCACCGGCTGCACTCTCTGCGAAAGTAATCTGCGCTTGGGCAAGAACTTGCTGGGTAACAAATATCGGCGCAGAAGCTCGGAGAGCCACCGCGATTGCATCCGATGGGCGAGAGTCTAGAATAAGCGCCTTATCACCAGAAGAGAGAATAAGCTCCGCAAAGTAGGTGGAATCTTTGAGCTCCGTTATGACAACCCTCTCTACTCGCAGGGAAGCCTCTTCAAGGATCATCATGAGCAGATCATGAGTAAGCGGGCGTGCCATTTCGAGCTCTTTTATAGCGCTCGCGATTGAAGTGGCTTCCGCTACCCCAATCCAGATCGGCAGATGAATATCGCCCTCTTCATTCTTCAGCACGACCACCGGAGCCTGAGTGTTCGGGTCGAGCACCAGCCCCCCCACAAACATCTCAATCGCTGAATCATCTTCCATTATCTCGATCCCATTAGATAAGTCGCCTATAGTCACACCCTCATGGCCATCACGGGGACAGCCTCCAACGACATCTCAGGAGTTTATCGACAGAACGTAAAGCTGTCTACGTCAATGAAAAAATTAAGGAAATTTCCCCGGCTGCCCCATTTCACCGCCAAAAAGCTATCTCATCGAGAAGGAACTTCATTGGATACCCCCTGGCGAATCCTCTCCGCATGAAGGGTGTAGCGTGAGGCACGGGTAATCCGGCCGCTGACAAAGACGCCAGGACCAAGGTCATCATACTCAGAATCAAAGTGAATCAGGATATTTTGGGAGTTCCTCCCTTGGACTCGTTGTGGAGCTGACTTCATAAATCCATCGACGAGAACCTCAGTTTCTCTCCCCAACCATGAATCAAGCTTTTCCTGGGTATGCTGATCTTGCAATGCCTGCAACCTCGCAAGCCGCTCCTTACGCACCTCGAGCGGAAGCTGATTTGTAAACTCAGCCGCCTTGGTCCCGGGTCTCTCAGAAAATGCGAAGGAGTAACTCGAGTCAAAGCGGATACGCTCCATCGCTTCAAGGGTAGCTTCAAAATCAGAATCAGATTCGCCCGGAAATCCAACGATGATATCTGTTGAGATTGCGACCTCCGGACACGCCGCACGAACTCCTTCCACAATTGAATAGAACTTCTTCATTCGGTAGTTCCGATTCATCGCCTTGAGGACTGGATCACTTCCCGACTGCATCGGCATATGAATGTGTTTACACACCTTTGGGTTGTTCTCGAGAATTTCAAAAAAATCAGATCGAATCTCTTGTGGATGTGGGCTGGTGAAGCGAATGCGCTCGATCCCTTCAATCTCAGCTACTAACTCAAGAAGCTCAGAGAACTTCATCCGGGGAAGGAGATCCAGTCCGTACGAGTTTACCGTTTGTCCCAGCAGAGTTACTTCTCTTACTCCTCGAATCGCTGCCAGACGAATCTCTTGCAAAATTTCTGCAACTGGACGGGAGACCTCCGGTCCACGAGTGGTAGGAACAACGCAGTAGGTACAATTCTTATTACACCCCCGGCTAATCGAAACGAATGTCGAAGCTCTTCCACCTTTTCCCGCTAACGGAAGCTCCTCCCACTCATCTCGATACTCAACAGCTACCTGACCAGTCACACCGCTTTGAGCACGGGCAACGAGGTTCGGCACCTCGGAGAGGTTATGAGTTCCAAATACAAAATCTACCAGGGGGGATCGGGAGAGAATATTCTTCCCCTCCTGCTGAGCGACACAACCACCGACTCCGATAAGGAGATCTGGATTTCTCTCCTTCAGATTCTTAAATCCACCGACAAGGCTATACAGCTTGTGTTCCGCTTTCTCTCGAATACTGCAGGTGTTCACCAGGATGAGATCTGCATCCTCAGGAGAATCGAGAGTTTCAAAATCCGATTCAAGGAGTAGGGCCAGCTTCTCCGAGTCATAGACATTCATCTGGCATCCGAAGGTGTGGATGTAGACCCCCTTGCCTCGGCTAGCGCGCTTCGGATTCGGCTCTCGACGAACCTTAGACCTCTTTGGTCTTCCGATATGTACAAGCTCACCGCTATTTTCCATTTACCTCAACTCGCGGCCTATCGCCTACTCTCAAAAAAAAGTCCCACTAAACTCAGGGAGCTGAAGATATTACCGTTCTGCCGGAACGAATTCAAACGTGTCTAGCTCTACCTGGGGTCTATACCCCTTCTCATAGAGGTCGAAAGGAAGCGGTGTTTTGAGCTTCACGAGGACTTGCACTCTTTCTTGAGGAGCTAACACCTTGTTTTTCAGGTCGATTACCCCCTTTTGAGAGTCATCTGGAGGGGTCGATGCCCCCTGTTGTTCAAACCAACTCAACAATCGCAAGTTTTGGATCGATTCACGGAATGGATTCTGTAAGGACAGTACCAGCTGAAAGGGCACCCAACACTGATCTCCACACCGAAGCGGTAGCTCCTTGGCGGATGAAGCGAGCAGCACCTCTCCTGCGGACTGCTCCGTCTCAGGTGTCTCGCTATCTGCCCCCTCCCAGCTTACTGTGATTTGGTAATCCGTTACTCCTTTCCCAACCTCCTGCTGGAGGAGGAGTCGGTTGTAACTATGAGCGGCGAGATCAACGAGCCCTACTGGCTCAAAGGTCTCAAGTTTTCGAAGCTGCTCTAATGCGAACTCAGCACTCGACTCCCTGGTCCCGGATTTAAAAAAATCCAACTTCACTTTTACGAGATCAGAGGAGATGGAGAGTTCTGAGCGAACTTCCAATACTAGCGACAGAGTTTCGCCATCGTAAATCTCGTCAAGGATTTCAACTTGAATAGGGTTTTGCTCAACGAGCTCTTGTTGCGCCGGAGAATTCCCGGCAAAGCGCCCCCGTTGATATGATGAGCAATGCGCTAGCACGCACATCACTACAAACACGACGAAGTATCGACTACAGCTTCTTATCAACTCGTACATCTGTAATCTTCCAGCCAGATGCCACAGAAAACGCCCAATTTTGGTTCTCTATTCGCTCTTCGACAACGTAATAGGGCACACGGTAGTATTTAATTCTCGCTGCGACTTCTGCACGGTATGCATCTTCCTGAAAATCGACAAAGTCGATGGCACTTTCTACAACCTTCTCTCCCTCACTATGCGCCCGCAAAAAGTCTCCAACTGACTCACGACCCTCGTCAGAGGCGAAACCAAGCGCTTGCATCGACTTTCCCCAAAATCGGACGCGATGGAACTTTGTTACCTCTTCCTGAAGGAGTCGTTCTCTATCAGACCTGAGTAACCCAGACTGCTTAGCAGAGTTAATGAACGGAACTAAAATACATCCATTACAGGTGAGCAAAAACAGAAGCAACAACGCAACAAGCACAATTGGGGGCTTTCCCATCACTTTTGCCCCCCGAGGCCAAGTAAACGTTTAACACGAGACATAAAAGATCCTGCCTGCTCCGGCTCTTCCTTGCGGCTCGAGCCGAATTCCTCCTTCGCTCCGGGAGTACTAATCACCCAAGGATAGCGGGCCTTCACATCATCAAGATCTTTTGGAGCAAGCTCTTCTAAAGGCGCACCTTCATACAAACGAGTAGAGAGATCTTCTCGCATTTCAAAAAGAACCGCACCTTCCCCGCCACGTGGCAGTTTCTGCGTCTTCGAGAGTTCGTTCGCACCGAGTGCCGTTACTCCCGAAGCAAGGAGCACGATAAAGACGTAATCAATGAATGGACCTTTAGCTGCCATAATCAACTCGAGTTTTACATGGCCACAGTGGATGACACAATATCAATCATTTCAAGGATTATTGAGAATTCCCCTTTGGCTTAGGCATAAATGTGCGCTTTTCCTTTTCCTCGCCCAGTCGACTTAAAACCATAAGCAAGGAGCGAGTTTCTCCCCTAAGGAGAAAGGAAATGGTCATATTGCAGAGATAGATCCGGGCTACCAGGGAGAAGTTTCTACATCCCTACCCGCGCTCTCAACTCTTGCTCCGTTTTTGGAGGCTCAGCACCTGTTTGGTCCTCCAGGGTTATACTGCTTGGCATCTCCTCTCGACTGAGATGCTCAGCAAGAAAAAGCTCAACATCATACCGATTCATCTGAGCGAGCCGGTGCGGAATCACGTAAACAGAGAAATCTTGCCCAAACTGATCATGTGGGAACGCTACCGCTCGTCCGTAAACAACTCCCTTTAACTGAGCAACGAGGGTATTCACAAGCTCGAGGTTTATGAGCTTTCCTTTTCGAACAATAAGCTCCTTGACTCTCCCAACGATGTAAAGCTCATCCCTTCCATCAACATCTACTATCGCAGCTCGAATACCGGCATCGAAATAGTCATCAGCAAAGAGACTCTTAAGAAAAAGCTTTCCCCAAGTATATCTACTATCTGAGCGCAGCCCGGAGAGGGCGGATTCCTCAACTTTCGCATTCCCTAGCAAGGTCCCGAATGATGGCAGGATTTCGCCACTCTCTCCTCGTATCGACTTTAAGTCCGTCACACCAGGACGACGGAGAGAAACATATTCTGCGAGACGAGAAGAAAAAAATGCAACTCCACACGGGGTAAAAAACCTCTCTGAGAAGCTCTTTAACACCTTCTCGTCCAATCGAACTTCATCAGTAATGAGCACACTGAAGGGATCCGGTTTACGCCAACCGCGGGGCTTCCCCTTCCGTTCAAGAATCTCCAACTGAGAATTGTTCAGAACAGCAAGTTGAATATCATCGGCAAGCGCTTGTGCCCAAAACTCTCGCTCATCAAAACCTGGCCGAACGAGGACGGCGCCAGGATGAAAAAGAGACATAAAGAAGTGGAAAAGGAATCCCTCGGGGGTAAATTCCGATTCACTCATCCACAGGCTTCCCGTTGGCTCACACTGTTCAATGACCTTCGCAGAAAGCCAAGCCTTTTTAAGAATCTGTTCCTGGCTCAAAAAGAGCGCATTCGAGGCAGAAACAAACTTTCCATTCGGTGAAAAAACTACTCCTGAAGGAGGAGCCCCTTCGACCTGTGGCGGCTTAAACTCTTCCCCAGCAACGGACAAAAGCACGGCCTCAAGCCTCCTAATGACCGAGTTCTCCCCTGTACGACTCGCTCCTGCACCATCTTGATTCTGCCCAGTTACTATCCAGTGCTTCACAGAGGGTGCTTTAGAGAGCAATGTCGCGATCGCCGCAGACTGTGACGGGGGAAAAATGAAAGCCTTTGGAGCTCCTGCCTTTAAAATCTCGGCCAGCTCTTTTGGAGTAGCTTTAGAATTTACGGGAATGACAACACAACCGGTCAGCAATGCTCCGTGCACGATAAGAGCAAAATCGCTCAGATCGTTAACACACACTGCAATTTTATCTCCAGGAACAAGCTTTAAGACAGCTTGATAAGCGAGCGCGTGTCGTTGTGCGCGCTTAAAGAATGTTGCGTAAGTATACTTCTGAACTCGCGTGGCAGTTATTTGAGCAACATGAATAAACGCGCCATCTGGATTTTCCCCAACACACTTCTCCCAGGCACCTAACAGAGAGGAAAGTTTGGGCTGCGATCGTAAGAATTCAATAGAAGTCATTTATACCCTGCGCTGATTCCACACAGCGCTTATCAAATACCGTACCCATAAAATACAGTGCCACTCCGTCAAAAAGCTAAGATCAAAACTACCGCTTTGGCTTAACGTTTTTCTCAATCCAAGTAACAATTTCTTGAGTGGAAGTCCCGGGAGGGAACAGCTCCTTTACTCCCTGACTCTTGAGCGCTTTCGCATCCTCATCTGGGATGATCCCTCCGCCAAACACGATAATGTCCTCGGCGTCTTGGTCGTGTAAAAGTTTAAGAACCTCACTGAAGAGGGTCATATGAGCACCGGACAATATACTCATTCCTAAGCAGTCGACGTCTTCTTGAATGGCACTCGTGACGATCATTTTTGGGGTCTGGTGAAGGCCGGTATAAATGACTTCCATACCCGCGTCCCGCAAAGCTCTCGCCACAACCTTAGCTCCCCGATCGTGACCATCCAGACCAGGTTTGCCAATGAGAACTCTAACTGGAGCCTTGGGAGAATTTGACATACTTCACTTACTCAAACTTTGCCTTCTTCCGCATTTCAATTCCTGAGAACGATGAGGAACACAAAGGGACTGACTTAAAACAATTCAGGGCTATAACAACCCAGGGTCTCGGTATACACCGAATACCTCCCGAAAGATATCAGACACCTCACCTACCGTAATTCCGTTATCGACGGCATCAATCAAGGCTGGCATCACATTCTCGTTATTTTGACAGGCATTACGAACAGCCTCAAGGGATGAAGCTACCGCCTTCTGATCTCGAGCCTTCTTAAAGTCGACAACACGAGCCCTTTGTCGATTTTCGACCTCTAAATCAACGCTATGGGTGGGAATTCCATCCTCATCCCCGACATCCTTATACGAGTTCACCCCAACTATTCGATAGAGGTCGTTATCCACCCGCTTCTGGAACTCATAGGAGGCCTCAGCAAGCTCCTTTTGGGGATATCCCTGCTCAACCGCTGAGAGCATTCCCCCCAGGGCGTCAATCTTCTCTATATAGGATAGCGCCTCAGATTCGATCTGAGAGGTAAGTTGCTCTACGTAGTACGATCCACCGAGAGGGTCCACGACATCAGCAACTCCAGTTTCTTCAGCAATAATCTGTTGAGTTCTAAGAGCCACCTTCACTGCCTGTTCAGTCGGAAGAGAAAGCGTTTCGTCCATGGAATTCGTGTGAAGCGACTGCACTCCCCCAAGTACTGCAGCTAAAGCTTGAAGAGCCACTCGAGCAACGTTATTCGTCGGCTGTTGCGCAGTAAGACTGACACCAGCAGTTTGTGCATGGGTACGGAGCTGCATCGATTTGATCTCCTTCGCGTCAAAACGCTCCTTCATAAACCGTGCCCACATTCTTCTCGCAGCACGAAACTTCGCCACTTCCTCAAAGAAATCATTATGGACATCGAAAAAGAAAGAGAGTCGCGGAGCGAAACTATCTACCGGCATTCCACGTTCAACACAGTGTTGAACGTATGCAAGACCATCAGCCAGAGTAAAGGCGAGCTCTTGCGCTGCGGTCGCTCCAGCTTCCCGAATATGATAACCGCTAATGCTTATACCGTGAAACCGAGGAGCAAACTGGGAGCAGTATTCAATAATGTCACAAGAAAGCTTAACCGAAGGCGCTGGAGGAGAAATCCACTCTTTCTGTGCGATAAACTCTTTCAGCATATCGTTTTGAATGGTTCCACCAAGCTTTGCGAAGTCATACCCTCTTCGTCTAGCCAGAGCGAAGTACATCGCCATAGCAACCGGAGCGGTACAATTGATGGTCATCGATACCGTAACCTGGGTAAGATCAATCTCACGAAAGAGGATTTCCATATCCTCAATCGTACAAAGACTTACTCCCTCGCGGCCGACTTCGCCCTTCGACAGCGCATGGTCGGCGTCGTAACCCATAAGGGTTGGCATATCAAAGGCGGTCGATAGTCCTGTCTGACCATTAGCCAACAAAAATCTGAAACGCGCATTGGTATCCTCTGGAGTCCCAAAACCGGCGAACTGCCGCATGGTCCACAATTTTCCGCGATAAAGATTCGGATGAATCCCCCGAGTGAACGGGTACTCACCTGGATATCCAAGCTCAGAAGAAGGATTAAACGCTCCCATCTCATCATGAGCTACCATCACGGGATGAGGGCGAAAACTTATCGAATCGAAGTGTTCCTTGCGCTGTCTATCTAAAGGCTTGTGAGCCTTGTCCCAATCAGTCCGAGTTTTAGATTTCTTTTCGCTATCATTACCCATAAGTATTTCTCATTTGGAAGCGAAGAAACTTTTATATCTTCCTCGCCTACTGCGCGACCTTCGCGTTAATTTCTATCCCTCACTCTCTTTCAATAGTGTATCTGCAACCACTAACCTTTGAATCTCGCTCGTTCCCTCATAAATCTCCGTTATCTTTGCATCCCTCAGATGCCGCTCTGCTGGATAATCTTTTACGTAACCATAGCCACCGTAAATCTGGAGCGCTTTGTTGGCGACCCAAGTCGCGGCTTCCGATGCAAACAACTTGGCCATGGCAGCCTCCCGACTATAACGTAAGCCCTGATCCTTTTTAAAGGCAGCAGAGTGGGTCAGCAGACGCGCTGCATCGACTCTATTTACCATATCCGCCAGATAATTCTTAATAGATTGGTGATCGCAAATAGCACTCCCGAAGGCCTTCCGTTCCTTCGAATACGCAAGGGCATGCTCCAGTGCCCCTCGAGCAATCCCTACCGCCTGAGCAGCAACCCCGGTCCGACCGCCGTTTAGCGTTCCCATGGCAACATTAAAGCCTCTTCCTTCTTCGCCAAGAAGAGCAGTCGCCGGAAGCTCCACCTCATCATATTGCAATGCACAAGTGGGAGAACCGCAAATTCCGAGTTTATTCTCAGGCCTTCCTCTGGAGATTCCGTCAAGATGCAGAGAGTGGACAAATGCACTTACCCCCTTATAGCCGCTCGAAGTATCATTCGTTGCAAAAAGCACGCAAACATCAGCCTCGGGTCCATTCGTAATCCAGTTCTTCGCTCCCCGCACAACGAATCCCTTGTCAGTGCGCTCATATTTACAAGTGAGCGCTGCGGCATCACTTCCGGTACCGGGCTCTGACAAAGCGAAACATCCAAGAGCTTCTCCTGAGGCAAGCGGTTTCGCAAACTCTTCGCGCTGTGCTTGAGTTCCATATTCTACTATTGGAAATACACAGAGAGAGTTATGGGCACTCACAATAATTGAAGTAGAGGCACACGCAGCAGCAAGTTCCTCAATAAGAATACAGTACTGAACTTGAGAGAGCTCCGAACCGCCAAGAGACTCTGGAACCATCGCACCCAAAAATCCGAGCGATGCCATTTCGGGCAAAAGCTCTCGCGGGAAATAGTGCTCCGCATCGATTTTCTCGGCCAATGGATAAACCTTCTCCCTTGCGAAAGCGCGCGCCATATCCCGAATGGCGATATCGTCGTCATTCAATCCAAAGTTCGTTCCATCTTGCCAGGTCATAGTCCGTTCTCTCCCCTTTATTCTAACCCAATGAGGGCAACTTCTTTCCACCAAGTATGTGCAAGTGAAGATACGGGACCTCCATCCCTCCATCCTCTCCACAGTTCACTACGACTCTAAATCCCCCCGCCACTAGCCCCTCGTTTGCAGCGACAGAAGAAGCCACGAGCAACAGATGTCCGAGGATTGATTCTTGAGACTCTGTGACCACCGAAATATCTCGAATATACTCCTTTGGAATGCACAGCAAATGGACGGGAGCCTGAGGGTTAATGTCCCGAATGACGATACAGCGCGAATCTTCATGAACTCTCTCACTGGGAATTTCTCCAGCGAGAATTTTATGGAATACCGTCGATTCAGTCATGGAATACCCCCGATGGAAATCACAAGTTACCCTACCACGAGCCTTGCGGTTTCAGAACTCCTGCTTATTGATTGCGCCTGTCTTCGACTGAAGGTTGAGGGGTTTCTGGAGAAGAATTCAGCTCTATTTCACGAACTTTGGTCGTACCACCCCTCACCTTCGCTATCAGCGGGAGATCGAGCCACACGGTAGTACCGCTTCCAAGAACACTCTCAAAACGGAGATCCCCACCCGCCAGCCGAATGATATTGTACACATTCCAAAGCCCGAGACCCTTCCCTTCAACACTCACATTATTGGTATGGTCCATTTTTTTCGTACTAAAAAACGGCTCGCAAGCATGGGTGAGCATAGCCTCATCCATGCCACACCCACTGTCGGAAATCCCAATGGTCGCCACACCCTTGTCTGTATCAATGTTTTCCAACCAACATCGCACGGAACCTCTCTGATCTATGGCGTCAACAGCGTTTTCAAATAATCCCGTAAAAATGCCCTGAACCCCTGCGGAGGGGATAAAGACCCGTAGAGAACTCAGCTGCGAATCCAAAGTGAAATCAATTCGCTTATCAGGAAACTGCTGGACCACTTCAACCCATGCAAGCTTCATGGCACTTCCAAGCAAAGAGAATCCGGTGCTTCCATCCTTCTTCAATTGCGCCTTAGCAGTATACATTTTCTTCGTCAGTTCAATCCCAGAGGCAATCGCGTTGTCACAGATTTGCAGGCAGCGTTGAAATCGCTCGGGGTTATTGGCAGATCGTTTGAGGATGTCTACTGCACCCAAAATACTTCCAAAAATATTGTTGAAATTGTGGGCGACCCCAGAAGCAAAAAGTCCGACCGTCTCCATTTTTACCTGTTGATTCATCTTCTGTTCAAGGACCCGCTCTTTCGTTACCTCTCGAAAAACCCAATATCGAAAAGGATCTTGCCCCTCCATAACTATTGGCCGAGAGCTAATTGAGAGGTATCTGTCTTGATCATCGATATGTATTCGAGCCTCTTCATCAATATCCTGAACACCGCTAAGAATCTCAGCAAGTCGAGCTTCAGGAAATTCGTCAACAAGAGTTGCGTCAAAGATCATTCGGAAAAGCTCTACGACAGTAGAGGCTTTCTGCCCGCCAGAGAGAATCTCAGCGAGTTGGTTCTGGTACAGAGCGGTACCAAACCTATCATGAACAAATATCGCTTGAGGCATGGCATCCCCAAGGGCTTGCTGCAATCCAAGGGCCTGTTCCATCGCCTTCGTTGCCACTGCCAAGCTTTGCTGATAGTGAAAAACTCGCAACTGATTCTCAATACGTGTCAAAAGGACGTTACGATCAACTGGCTTTGTTACGTAGTCACTTGCGCCGGCCGAAAACCCAAGCGCCACATCGGCTCCACTAACTTTCGTGGTAACCATGATTATCGGTAGCTCTTCTTTGCCGTATTTCTCCCGCAAAATCTTGCAAGCCTCAATGCCATCCATAACAGGCATCATCACATCAAGAAGTACTATCGTGGGCTTCTCTCTGAGGCAGTACTCAACACACTCTTGTCCATTCTCGCACTGAGCACTGCGGTAGTGTGACCTTTCTACGATGGCCTTAAGAAGGTGGCGATTCGCCGCATTGTCATCAACGATAAGGACTAGTCCCTTATCTCTCCGCTCTTCCATTGTGTTTGGTCCACCGTCTAATGCCCAATCGTCCGAACAGGAATGTCATTCCCGTTACCAAGCTTCCCAGAACAACATGAAACCCGCCTGTTTCACACTAAAGGTATCGACTGATTAACTTTTGGGCTTTATTGGAGTTTCAGTGAAGAGTCGAGTTTTCACTTTGCCCACTTCCTCCGATTGATTGAGTCTTTGATACGTATATTTCGCACGCTGGACTTCAGCATGATCATTGCACTCCGATCGGGCTGTAGCGCAGAACAAAACTAGGACTCCTAACAGATACAAATACTTATGACCGTGTCAGCCTCCCCCCTTGGACACAAAACTGTTCAACTTGGTTCAAATTCGAACAACCAAGCTGGCGAAGTGCCGGAAATTGTCCGCAATAATTCGATGATAGACGGGGCTATTCTGAAATCTTTCGAAGAGTCTGTGCGTTCGAAAGGACTGCTTGGTGATTATGAGAGCGGAAATTTCTACCCCCTCTGGTTCCACTACGAGCAAGAACGGAACATTCAGATTTGGCGCAACGGCTACTCACTATCTGATCTCTCGGACGCTACGGTATGGGTAGATCCGTTGGCCCTGCTGAACAAAGTAATGCAACGCAAACAGGCAGGAGTTAATCCCCTTACAGCGCCGGGGTATTTTGACTCGGGTCCATCTGATACCGATGACGGTGAGTCCAATCGATACTTCTCAGCCCTTGGCGTTTTGCTCGAGAAAGCCCTTCCACACCTCCACGCGCTCAGTGTGGTTGCAGCTCAGTGTGCGCAGTCTACGTCAGTAGTTGAGTCCTTGCAGCTTATCCTCGCGGTTGGAAACGAATAACAAAAAAAAAGCCCAGCCGTTTCCGACTGGGCTTTTTTGATGTTGAAGCTCACCCTTATCGGGACTCGCTTCAAATTACCATCAGATCCTAGAAGTAGCTGCTAAGCTGGAAGATCCAACGGTTTTCTTGGCTGTCGTTTTCACCGTTAACAGGAGCAACGAAGTCGTTGTTAACAAGTGTGTAACCAACTTGAGCCTTCAGGTGATTTTTCCACCAGTAGTAGTTAAGGCCAACGTTGACTTCATTGAGGTCGTCTGTGCCATTACCACAGTTGTTGGTTCCACCACTGATACCACCGCTAACATCGTTACCAACGCCAGCACCGTTATCACAATCCAGGAATCCGTAACGAACAGCGAGTTCCCACTCTTTTGGAGCTAGGAAGTAACCGACTTGAGCGTAGAAACCGTTCGTATCGATGTCGTTAGCCTGAAGGTCTGGATCATGTGAAAGGTGAAAGTATTCACCATGGAAGCTCCATCCTTGGTACTTAAAGTTCAAGTCAGTGGTCAAAAGGAACTCGTTTGTAGTTCCTAGCGCGCCACCAAGCTCGTTCTCTCCGAACCCGACCGCGACACCCCAGTTAAGAGCTGCATCTTCAGTGTTGTCGATGTCACCCTCAACCATAGCATCCATTTCACCCATCAGATCACCCCGAAGAGAGAGCACCCCGAGATGCTTAGTATCAGCACCGGCGCTATTGATTCCCTCTGTTGGGCTGTTCCCGTTGAAGATGGCTGCAGCAGCGGTCCAGTCGTCTCCAAGACCGAAGTCAACTTTCACACCCTGATTACGGTTGATCGCAAAGAAGTCACTCACTACGGACCGATCAGCAAACTGTAGATTGTTGATGTCTGTGTTGAATGAACGAGAGACGTCAGGTCGGAATTGACCCATCTGTACTCCACCCCAATCACAAGCATTCCACTTCAGGTATGCATCGAGGAGAGTTGCAGAACCGTTGGTAGCTCCTGGCTCACCTTGACCGAATTCAACTTCAACTTTGTAGTCGAATTCATTGTGAAGAGCAGAACCCATCACACCAAGTCGAGCGTTCTGAACGTTGAAGCTAGACTGGTTGGTTGCACCTGGAGTTACATCGTTATCCACATCGACGAACTGGTAGCGAGTTCGAACTTTGGTGTAGATGGTTGTTGAAAACCCTACATCAGCAAAGTCGAGTCGTGACCCGTCTTTCCAGTAGACTTTTGCACCTGATTCGTGATGCGACGCACGCGCTTCACTCTTCGTAATCACTCCTTTCTCAACTAGAAGGTCCTCGAGGCTCTTCGCCTGAGATACCGACGGGATGAGGAGCAGAAGTGCCGCAAGTATTGTTAGCTTTCGCATGAGCTTCTTAGCCTCCTAATGAACAAGTTCAACGTTCGTGTATCATTGATGCTCAGTCTAACCGTTATTCATCGAAGAATCCTTTTCAGCGATGAAAAATTTGTGAATATCCAAATGGAGCTTGGCGTCTCACTTCAGTTAGCTAAGCAAACGAATCACGTCCGCTAGAATCAAGTCACATTCTGGAGCAATCTGGTCAAGGGCTAAAGAGCATTTCTGATTGAACTTATGTGTAAATAATAGGAAATTAACAGCGTAGAGCCAGTACAACTTGCAAACATTGTTAGGATTGCGCGTGAATATTCCCTATAAGTTGGTTAAAGAGGAAGAGGACCTATTAGAGCCCCTCATTTCGTTTTCTCGTTCTGAACTTACGGCTCTGTGCAAAGAATCTCATAAATCCGAAACGCTGTTTCCAAAATCCATCTTTAATCGCCTCGCCTCCCTTGGGATTACCGGACTAAGCCTCAGAGAGGACGTCGGTGGAATAAATGCCTCTCCTAGCCTACAAGCCTCAGTATATGACGTTCTTGCTCGAGTAGACCTTGGGCCAGCGATTTTCTGCTCCGTACACAGCATGGTGAGCGGCCTTATTCAGCGCTTCGGTAACGATCAACAACACTCCCAGTACCTCTGCAAGCTCGCATCCGGAGAGATGCTCGCCGCTTTCGCCTTGAGTGAGCCCCAAGCGGGTTCGGACGCGAAGAACCTCTCAACTCAGATGAAGCATTCCCCCGACGGCTCGTATCTCCTGAACGGCGAGAAGTGTTGGATTACCAGTGCAGGAGCAGCTGACATCTACCTTGTTTTCGCACGACTCGCTGGTACTTCCGGGAAGGAAGGAATAACTGCGCTACTCATTAACAAGGATCAGCAAGGACTCACTATTGGCCCACCGGAGAAGAAGATGGGGTGCGAGCTCTCTCCGATTGGGGCTCTCAGTTTTTGTGATGCAAAGATCTCCGAGTCAGCGATAATTGGTGGAGTCGGTGAAGGTATACGCATCGCATATGCAGGCCTTACTGGAGGAAGAATAAACATCGCTGCCTGCGCGAATGGCATCTCCCGAACGGCGCTCTCAGCTACCGTTGATTACGTGAAGCAACGAAAAGCTTTCGGTCAAACACTCGCCGACTTTCAGGGAGTGCAGTTTAAGCTTGCAGAGATGAAAACCGCACTCGATGCCGCCACACTGCTGGTCGCCGATGCTGCAGAACGTCACAGCCGCGCACCCGCCGATCCAGCCACTCGAATCGCCGCTGCGGAAGCCAAGCTTTTCGCCACCGAAACCGCGATGAGAATTACCACAGACGCCGTGCAGCTACATGGAGCGATGGGCTACATGAAGGAAACTGGCGTTGAGAAACTCATGCGCGATGCGAAAATGCTTCAAATAGTTGAAGGGGCAAACGAGGTCCAGAAGGGAATCATTGCGCGGAGCATGCTCGACAGCTAGCAGCTGTTGATAGAGGTTCTTCGCGCCCCTCCCATGAAATTTCCCGGGGGCTTCATTTGCGCTCGGCATAGTTTTGGGGCTCTGTTCCAATTCTCGCAAACTCTCGCTATCCTCTCCCCTATGCTTGAAAACATTGATTCCATACAACAAGAGTTTGAACAGAGCCTTTCTAGCGCTCGGGACAAGAAAGCACTTTCAGAAGTGAAGCAGAACTTTCTCGGGAAGAAGGGGCAGGTTTCAGCCCTCATGGGACAGTTGAAATCCCTAGATCCTGACGAGCGAAAAGTCATCGGCGAAAAGCTGCATATCCTCCGAAGCACCCTCGATGAAAAGTTGCAGCAACGGTTTTCCGATATTGAACGAGATGAAGTCAACGAGAAGCTATCCTCTTCTTGGCAAGATCCTTCCCGGAGAGGTTCTCTATTTTCTCGTGGACTAGAGGATGCCGGACTGCACCCCATCACCCAAATTCTCCATGAGCTTGAAGACATTTTTTCGAGAATGGGATTCGAAGTTCTTGATGGCCCGCATATCGAAGACGATTTTCACAACTTCACAGCCCTGAACATTCCCGAAGCACATCCAGCTCGAGATCTCCAAGACACATTCTGGTTTGAAGATGGAAAGCATCTGCTGCGAACCCATACGAGCTGTATTCAGATTCGTGGCATGAAGAATCGTAAGCCTCCTGTAAAGTACATCGGGCCGGGCCAGGTATTTCGCTGCGAGAGGACCGATCAGTGGCATGATTTCTCGTTCTTCCAACTTGAAGGACTCTTCATCGACAAAGATGTCTCGGTGGCTCACCTCTTGTACTTTGCAAAGACTCTCTTTGAAGAGATCTTCAAATCCAAAGTTGAGATTCGTACGCGCCCAAGCTATTTCCCTTTCGTGGAACCAGGATTGGAAATCGACATGCGCCGTGACGGCGGGAAGTGGGTTGAAATGCTTGGCTCAGGAATGATCCACCCAAGGGTGTTGGAACATCTTGGAGTCGATTCGGAGGTGTATAGCGGTTTCGCATTTGGCCTTGGCGTCGATCGCCTCTTGCTCATGCGTCACGCCATTGAAGACATCAGGCACTTGCGCTCTGGAGATCTCCGATTTGTAAAACAGTTCTCAGGTTTCCGTGCCGGAGGTATCCCATGCTAGTTTCTGCCAACTGGATTGAAGACTTCTTAACCTCCCCTCTCAGCGAAACGGAACGAGCAAACATCGGTGAAAAACTCACACTCCACGTTGCCGAAGTAGATGGGGTAAAGGCTCACGGCGAGCATTTAAAGAACATCTCTGTTGTACGGATCGAAAAGATTGAACCACATCCAAATGCCGATAAGCTCCGCCTTGCGACGGTTCAACTCGGGGACGGATCGACGCAAAAGGTTGTTTGCGGCGCTCCTAATATTCAAGAAGGGATGCGAGTTCCATACGCTCCACTTGGGACGAGCTTCCCAAACGGCCTCGTTCTTGAAGCAAAAAAGATTCGAGGTGTTGTTTCTGAAGGGATGCTCTGCTCCGCTGCGGAACTTGAGATAGGAGACGATCACAGTGGCATCCTCGATCTCGGTCAGGACGCGCCACTTGGAAAGGCGATGCATGAGCTCCTCGAAATCAATCCCGATCTCGTTATTGATATAGACAACAAGGCCATTACCCATCGCCCTGATCTCTGGGGGCATCGAGGAATTGCTCGAGAATGTGGCGCGCTCCTTACACCCGAGTTCTCCGATCCTTATGGCCCAATTTGGCTTGCGGATATTGAGAAGAAGCTTCCAACCAACGAATCCCCCGTACCTGTAAGAGTCGAACCCGACACCTGTTGTATTGGATACTTCGGGCTGGCGGTTGACAACGTACGGGTAGAACCGAGCCCGAAGTGGATGCAGGATCGGCTAGCTGCTGTAGGGTTGAGGCCAATCAACAACCTCGTAGATATCGGCAACTACGTCATGCTGGAGATCGGTGGCCCCCTCCACATGTTTGACCGCACCAAAATTCAAGGTTCTGAAATTGTCATTCGCCCTGCGAAAGACGGAGAATCACTCGAACTGCTCGATGAAAGCACCGTTCATCTCAGTACCAACGATACTGTTGTCGCTGACAGCAATCGAGCTCTTGTGGTTGCTGGAATTATGGGTGGCGAAGAAAGTGGTATTAGCGACACCACCTCTCAGATATTCATTGAAGCTGCCACGTGGGAACGCACGGCAATTCGTAAAACTTCCACCCGACTCGGAGTTCGAACCGACTCCTCTCAGCGCTTCGAGAAGGGACTTGACCCACACCTCATGAAAACTACTGTACTCCGTGCATTTGAACTCGTATTGCAGCTTTGTCCGGGAGCAAAGGCCGTTGGAAAACTCGCATACGATGGTGAGGACCTCGCTTCGATCAAAACCTCACCGATTACCTGTTCCATTGAAAAAATGAACAAGCTGCTTGGGGGAGAGTTTTCCAGTGCTGAGATTCAGAAGACTCTTTCAAAGCTCGAATTTGGCGTGGCCATCGACGGGGATACATTAACGGTAGCAGTACCGACATTTCGAGCGACGAGAGAGTTTGAACATCCTGCAGATGTTGCTGAAGAGGTAGGAAGAATTCGTGGGTACGGCAACCTTGTCCCTGCGCCGCCAATTGCACCAATCTCTCCAATCGATCCGCTCCCTATCTTGCGCCTCGAGAGAAAAGTTCGCGAATTCTTACCGCTCCACGGACGATTTTTAGAGGTGCAAACTTATCCTCTCGTTGGTGAAAAGCTCCTCTCCCAGATGCTCTGGAAGGAGACTGGCTCCTTAGTCCTCAAGAATCCTCTCTCTGTAGAGCAGGATCGGATGCGGCCATCGTTAGTTCCATCACTCCTCAGCGCGATTCGCGAGAATGCAAAGAACTTTGACAAGTTTCGAATTTTTGAAGTGGCGCGTTCATATCACCCCTCCTCAGGGGAAGAACAGTACGCCAGGGAGTCTCGCGAAGTAATAATCGGAGTATATGAAGCGGACGGTTCGGATCCGTTTCGTCCGGTAATAGATACTCTAGAGCCCTTATTCGAGTTCCTTGGAGCACCAGCGCAGTGCGTAGCAACCTCAGAGAAGGTTCCTCACCCACTCCTTCCACTTGACTGGGAAGGACGTCACCCGTTTGCAACGCGAACGTTTACTGCGTACGGAAAATGTTTAGGAGAAGCAGCAGAAATTCACCCCTCTCTGTTACGCTCCCTAAAAATAAAAGGTCGCCTGGCGATCGGCCTAATAAATTTGGATGCCATTGCTGAACGAAGTGGCAGTGAGAAATCGCACTACCAACCGCTATCTCGATTTCCATCTTCGTCTTTCGATTGCACCGTCGTTATGCAACCAAAAGATGAGCTAGAGTCGCTGATGTCAGCACTACGCAAGTTCAAAGAGAAAGAGGTTCTCGACCGAAAAATCGTGACAGAGTTCTGTCCTACCCCAGAGGAACGCTATGTAACTGTTCGTTTGCATTTCGGGAGCTCTACCGAGACACTTTCCGGAGAACGATTGAAGGCGTTGGAGGATTCGGTGCTCAAACACCTCGACAAGAATGGCTACCCTTTAAAAACCGGGTGATTCATGACAAAGAAACGAGCCTTCTCAACAGAAGCTATCCATATCAGCAAAACCTTTGGGGAAAAGGGATCTCTGAACGTTCCGATCTACCAAAACTCGACCTTCGCACAGAAAACTCCCGGTACATGGGAAGAGTACACCTACACCCGAACGAAGAATCCAACCGAGGAAGCACTTCGCCATGCTCTCGCTCGACTAGAAGGCGGAGAGTACAGCGTTGCGTTTAGCTCTGGGCTCGCTGCTATCAACGCATTGCTCGAATACTTCAATGCTGGAGATCACATTATCTCGGGAGCCGACGTATATGGAGGAACATACCGCCTTTTTGCCGAGTTCGTCCGCAAGCGAGGAATTGAGATTGATTTCGTCGAAACGAAAGAACTCTCCAAAATCGAACGAGCATTAAAGCCGAACACAAAGCTTATCTTTACCGAGACACCATCGAATCCGCTGCTTGAGATAACAGACATCAAGGCCGTTTGTAAGCTTGCACAACAACGCGGAATTCTTGTCGCTGTTGACAACACTATGGCGACACCATTCTTTCAGCGCCCATTAGAACTCGGCGCGGATATTGTGGTGCAGAGTCTATCGAAGTACATCTCCGGACATACGAACGTTATTGGTGGAGCAGTCATTGCAAAGGACAAAGAGCTCCTCGATCGAATTCAATTCATCCATAAAGCAACGGGAGCTAATCCAGGCCCCTTCGACACCTACCTCACTCTCCTTGGTCTAAAGACTTTACCGCTAAGAATGGAGAGGCACCAACAGAACGCGTTTGCAGTAGCTGAGTTTCTTGGAGCTCATCCGAAAGTCACGAAGGTTCTTTATCCAGGACTCAAAGAACATCCCCAACACGCGCTCGCGTCCGAGCAAATGTCAGGTTTTGGTGGAATTGTTTCCTTCTTCATTGATGGGGGGGAGGCCGAAGCAAAGAAGCTTATTGAAGGAATAGACCTCTTCACTATCTCAATTTCATTCGGCTCTGTCGCCTCCTTCATCTCTTATCCGGCGAAGATGTCACACAAGGATATGCCGGCGGCAGAACGAATATCGCGAGGATTCACCGACTCCCTTGTTCGAGTATCTGTGGGGACAGAGGCCGAGGAAGATATCCTTGAAGCGCTTGGCAACGCGCTGAATAAACTCGGATAGTCATGGAGAGCGAGAGTTTCGAATCCTCGTACGGGTCGTTTCAAGAGACGCTAACGGTTGGTGGTGAAACATTCCGAGCAGATCCGATTGCACCTCACCGGGCCGAGCGTGCCGCGGTAAGGTCAATTATTGCGGTAGATGGACTGCCCTCCGTGTTTGAAGAAGCTCTTCTTCGAGCAGCCCAAGTCTGCGATGTCCCTCATACTTGGTGCGTAAAGGAGTGCAAAAGCGAAGACGAAGTTACCCCTGAAATATTAGCGACAGCAAAAACTGTTCTTCATAACGACAAAAAAGATTACAACGCACGGATCATCACTTACCTTGGGATACCGCTCGACGCCTCGAAGGACGAGCTCCTCTTCCTGGCAGCTGGTGCCATTCGAAACAAACTCACAAAGGAATACGAGAACGACGAGTTTCCAGTAGTATCCCGAGCTGTTGTTGCACCCGCCTATCGTGGCAAAGGTCTTGGAAGTTTAATTGTCGAACACCGAATGCTTTCAGCTCTGCGGTATTTCACAAAACCTCCCAAGGCTATTCACTTTGCGACAGAAAGTGCACCGATCTTTACCGCGGTAAAGCACGCAGAGAAATTGCTGGGTTCCCCTTTTGTTCACATAGGAACAGAGCAATATCAGACTCGAGTTGGCCTCCTTCAGGTGATGGATTTTCTCTGCTTTCTTCCCCAGTACCGAGCATCCCTTTTGGCTGCCTGTAGGACCCTAGACAACTTCAACACACTTAAACAACCGCATCTTGAAGTACTGTTTGAGCAATTCATGAGTCGAGGGGTAGGATCAGTTTCAGGGAAAGAGCTTGAAGTGGCCCTAAGCCAAGTATCAAAAATTGTGGGGGATTCCGGAACTGCCTCGTCCTTGCTTGCGGATGCACTAAGCGCTCTCTATGAAGTCCTAACGGTAAGAGAAATCATCGGCGCAAAAGATATCTCGTAATACCCCGGCAAAAGAGATATCTTTTCAGGCACTCTTTTGATTATTCGTATTTGGGTATCGGGTTTGATCGTATGAAGTTCGACGACAGACACAACTCACCAATACGCCCCGAAGTACAGATCCCAACTTCTGTTGAAGAGATCGATTCGCTCGCAGCGCCGGCCCGATGGAAAGACGCTGCAAGCATGTACACAGATGTCATGAGAGGGCTCGACTTCGGATTCGTATCGGAGATTCGCCTCTATACCGCGGAGAACACCGTAGGAGTGCTTACTGCGCTCGATGACGGGTCAGAACTCCTAACAAAACATGCCATCCCGATTCCAGAATTCAAAAAGCTTTCGGCTATGCTCTTACGGGGATTCCCCAATGAAGACAATTCCCCACAACGAACCCTTCTGCCGTTTCTCGGCGCGACGGATGAAGTGCAGAGGATCTACTGTGAGCGAAGCATTCGATATCCAACCGAAGATGGTTTTTTTGATGGACCAAGAATCGACTGGCCGATTGTCTCGATTAAAAAGCTGCCGGGGTTTAGCGCGCCAAGCACGCCAGATAATAACGCCGATCTTGAAAGCGAAGTCTTCGCAGAACTCCTCCCTCGCTTTCGTTCTGGTGCGAAAGAGACAAACTTTGCAAACATGGAGCTGCTCGCTGCGCAGGTAGCTCAAGTACTAGACAATGTTCCAGCGGAAGCCCCAAGCTACTACTCCATTACACTATTGGAACAAGACGGTCGTCGGTATCTGGAACTCCACGGACTCGCCTCTGTTGAGGCAGCGAAATTCTATCGTGACTACCTAGAAGAGAGTATCACTGGTGTAAAATGTTACTACTACGCGAATTGCCTTGCTGCAGAGCAAGAGAAAATTCGTTGGAACCTCGCAATTAAACTTGGACGTTCGGGCACAGAATCTTAAGCCCCCATTTCCCCTACTTTCGAAGAGTAAAGACCGACGGACGAAAACTCCCGTTATACACAGAGAATTCCCCCTCTAGGTGAAAACTAGGCTTGGGCATTGTTTCAAGCGATTGAAGGAGTATTTCTGAGGATTGGGTTACGAGCACGGCAATACCATCTTTTTTGAGCACTCGTTGTAACTCAGAGAGAAGCGCTGGGTAAAAGGACTTCAATTGCTGAGTTGAAGAATGGAATTCCCCCCACGGCAAGTTGGAGAGGGCAGCGGCAACTCGACCATCCCTCATCGGAAGGCCCCGACCATCCGCTTGAAAACAGGTGAATCGCTTTCCACCATTGAAGGAAGAGAAGTTCTCTCGACAAGCAGCGAGAGCTTCCGAGGACAGATCACTGCCGATACCACATCCAGTCCAACCGCTCTGCATGAGCTCGCAGAGCAGTGTTCCACTTCCACAGCAGGGGTCTATCACAAATCCCTTACCAAGCTTCTTTAGCATTCTCACTATTGTACCTGCTATATTCGAATGCAATGCGCCTCGATAATTGGCCACTCGCCAACTCCTTGCAGACAACGGAAGGGGTGTAATACGAACAACGAGATCCCAACCGCTTTCAATATAGAGAGAGCGTCGAACTCGAATCATGAGCTCTCCCTCCCCTTCCAGGCATTGAAGGTTGAGACTTCTCTCTAAACTTTCCTTTAACTTTTTTGCTTCAGTGGATTCTTTCCCATTCATTGAAATTCGAAAGGTGTCAGCAGTAAACTGCCCAGAGCTTCTGAGATTTCGAATTCCCTCCTGAAAAACGCGAAGGCTTTCATCCCCTCGAAGAGCACTTGGCCTCTGTCCCGGAACAGCGTGTACAAAGTGGATACTCGCCACCGTTAGCAACTTATACCATTTTCGTCTTATCTGAGGCGGCCATCCAGTGAAGAGCTTGCCGGTCTCTAAAGTATTCAGATCTTCACGAAAATGCTCACCCCACTCTTCTCGCACGAAGCGCTCCAGCCCTGGGAGGCATTCAACTTCTAAAAACTGTTGTGCATTCACCTGATTCGACATTTCGCGTACAGTATTGACGTGGAATCACCCTACCAAAGAATAGATGCCCTGAAGTGGGTCCTTGAGCAAGTCGACCCCTATCACCTCGGGGCTCCCGTGGTATTCCTTGGCGCTGTACCCCATCCGATACTCTCCCTTTTTCCGTGTGAAGAGCTCTATTGCTATCAGACGTTGTATACTCATGCCGAACAACTAGAAAGTGCTGGATACAAAATCAATGTCCCGTGCGAGAAACCTGTCCAGCTCGTTCTCGTCGCAGGGACAAAGCACAAGGACTACAACGATCTCTTACTACAAGAAGCGCTGGAAATAGCAAATGACCAATCCCAGATTTATTTTGCGCTGGAGCAACAACTTGGAGGCGCGGCACTAGCAAAACAAGCAAGAAAAACACTGCAAACCGAACGAGTATACTCGAAAGCGAGAAGCAAAGTGATTCAATTCGATCACCAAGAGCTTTTCACCTTTATATCTCAATCTACTCGAGAAAGAGCACCAACTATTACTTACGAAGACACCATCTTTTCAACCCATCCTTCCCTCTTTAGTTACAGAGAAATTGACAGAGGTTCGCGACTCCTTATTAATTACCTTGAGAGAACTCCTTCCCTCTTGACGAAGGGGAACGGAGCCGACCTTGGATGCGGTTGGGGTCTCTTTGGAATTTGCCTGCTTCGAGCACATCCACAAATAGAAAAGGTATCTTTCATCGATTTAGAGCGGCACGCCTTGAATTCGATAGAGGAAACCCTGGCCAGATATGAACTCACGGAGCGAGCGGCACTTCTTTGGACAGATGCTCGCAAATTCAAAGCTCAAGGACGACGCTTTGACTGGATCGTATCTAATCTTCCATATCATCAAGATGGCAGCACCGCCTATGAATTACAGGCCGAAATTGTAGAGCGACTCCCCAGCCTCTTGAAACCTGGAGGGGAAGCCCTCCTTCTCTGGCATCACCTGGCACCCCGGTTGGCTGACTCCCTTTGGAAACGATTTAAAATTTCAGAAATTGCTGAAGCACAACCTCCGTATTACCTGATACGTATTTGCAGTTAGCAGGCTGTAATAGGCGAATACCCCTTTTTTATAGGTCACATTTGGGTGACCTGTTCTAATCTATCCACATCTATTCTTGGCAACCTTCTTGCAACATCCATCTTCAGACTTAATCTGGCTAGCGATTTCGAGGATTTATGCAAGAGGTACGAGGGATGAAACTCACTGAAGGCAAACGGTTGCAATCATCAGATTTCGTACTGGTGAATAAGCAAGAGGAATTGGCTCAGCCATCCAAAGAGGACCTTACCCGGTCCGCAAAGGACTCTGGCATTTACGATACTTTCGGACAGGTAAACCCTCTCCTATCCACTGGAGAGTGGTGCGAAGACGATATCATTGAGATGTCATCAGGAAGGGGCTCCGGAATCTTCACTCGAATAGTAAACTTCCTATACTCTTAAGAAATCAATTAACAAGAATTCCACCCACTCTCTCATACCAGCAATCGAAACTCCCTCTAGAGCTTTCATCTTACGAACTGCATGCGGGACCATGTATTTTGTTGAAGATGCGAATTAAAGCGGGCGCGGGTTACGCAGCCTTAACGCCAAGTCGCTGAGAGATTACATCGATAGTTCGCCTTTTGGGAGCAATTGAGGCAACGACCATTTCCTCGGATGGTTGAATTTCTCTTGTCACTTCGGCTTTAGAAGAGGTGGAAATAAGAATATCGAAATATCGCTCTTTCAGTGTTTCATCCAGCTCAGGAAGTACAGAGCACATTTCACGAAGGAGCTCGTGGCTAATGTGAGCCTTCAGTCCTTGCTTTCTTAGGGCATGGAGCTCATCGAGTTGATCCATGATCTCCTTAACAAGGAGCACCAGTGCATAGTCCTGCTGAACACTTGTTTCTTTAGAATCTGCCATTTTAACCCTTCAGTCGCCCTAGAATCCCCAACTGTTACAAGTCTTATGCCACTTAAGCTTACCCGTAAACCTGCCCAAGGGAACCAATAAACCCCTGAAAATTCTAGAATTTCTC
>JAGRAT010000599.1 GCA_020434495.1 Bdellovibrionales bacterium
GCGGCTAGTATGTGTTGTCCCTCCGGGGGCTTCCGGCAATTTCAATTGCCTCCAGTATATACCGAGCACGTTCATCTTTTGTGCCTAATAGTGAGTTTTTTCTCTCTGTGTGACTCTGCGCCCTCTGTGTTTTTATACGATTCTGGCGGCTCAGCAGATGAATCCTCTTGGCTCACTAAGGAAGAGAGTCGCACCGAGAATAGGTGAAATTTGGGGAACGACTAAGATGCTAATACGTCTTTTTCTGAGTTTCGTACGCGAAATTTGTATAGTTCCCGTGAAGATCTCTGGAAGAAGAAGCAGAGGATGAATTTCCCCGGAATAGTAGGTGCCGTTATGAAAAATGTGTCATCTGAAGTAGCACGCTTTTTCAAGAAACGGTGGCTTTGGAGGTTTGAGCCTAGGTATGCGTTTCCGTTCTTTCATCAGTGCAATTTTTCTCTCTTTAGTTGCGATTGCGCTGACCTCGCCACTGCGTGCACTAGCCGAAAACAGACAAGCTCAGCGAATTCGATTAACTCAAACTGAACAGTTAAATCGTCTTCTTCTGAAGCTCTCTTCGGAGCAGTTTAGCGCGACTGAACTTGATGCAGCGGATACCAGAAGAGTTCGCCCAATTCGATTTACCGGTCTCATCCCAAGGCTTGGGACTGCTCGATTTTTTGTAACGAGAGAGTGGCAATCCCCAGCTGCTTCAGACGCAGGCGTCTTTTATTTGCGTGGTCACTATGAGCAACGTCGCACTAAAAACCGAGTCGGCGTGTTCTCCCTTCGCGCAATTCAAACTGACTCGGGATTTGAACTTCGTTTGGCTCTAAAAGGAGAGAGTGTTTATCGCAACGATGAGATGCTCATTGACGTTGACGGCGTTATCTCTAGTGGTAGAGGAGTAAAAATTCTGTCTATTCGTCGGATAAGCGAAGGAGCTGAAGAGCATACGGCTTGCGGATCTGATCCGATACCGCATGATTCGCACCTGTACAAGCCGGAGAGCGCGGTGGTTGAAAATGGAAATCGCAACTTCGCGACTGGTAGTGATGTTATTCGAATTCGAACCATTTCGGATAAGTACTTTACAGCAAAAAAAGGCGGAGCTGTTCGCTCTCGTATCGCAGCTCTTGAGGCCATTAACACTGCGAGTACCTTCTTTGAGCAGATAGGTATCTCGTTAACGGTTGTTGAGCACCTCGCACTAACATCGGAAACAGACTCTTTTGGTGACGAGCTCAATGCGACACGTTTTATTGACTCTATCACCTACGGCTCTCGGTTCTTCTCTTCGTTATCACGGGTAGATCTCAACCATGTATTTACTTCCAGGAACTTTGACGGAGCAGTCGCTGGTGTCGCTTGGATTGGAGCTACCTGTGCACTGAATACTAATGTTAGTGTGAGTCAGTATTTCGAAGCGAGTCATCTCCTCTCTGGCCTTATCGCGGCTCATGAGATTGGACATTCAGCGGGGGCTACCCACGACAACAATCAGGTCGATGGGAAGTCAACTATCATGTCGACAGAGATTCACACCGGTATCAGCGAGTTTTCACCTCGTAGTGCGGAAGAGATCGGAAGCTATCTCTCGCGAGCTCAATGTGATTACGCCGTTGCTCTCCCTGGGGCCCTCACCTTTGAGATGCTCCGAGAGGAGCTTCGCAGTGTTCTCGCTCAAACGAAAAGGGGAGTCTCTTCGAACCTCCAGATTGAAAACATTGAGGCATTTGATGGTATTCAAGTAAGTGTTTCTGAAGCTTTGCAGACTGCTCTCCTTAAAGGAAAACAGGTAAAAC
>JAGRAT010000600.1 GCA_020434495.1 Bdellovibrionales bacterium
CAGCAGGCGCTCCTGAAAATGCTCGAAGGCACTGTGGCAAGTGTGCCGCCAAAGGGTGGTCGAAAGCACCCGCAGCAGGAATTTCTACAGGTGGACACTTCGAATATCCTCTTTATTTGCGGTGGTGCGTTTGTTGGACTTGAAGATATCGTCCGACAACGAGTGGGGGAGAAAAAGCTCGGTTTTGGTATTACTAACAAAGATGAAACGAAGCGCAATAAGCGCGACGAGAGAGAGCGGTTGTTGGCGCAGCTTCAACCTGAGGATCTGTTGAAGTTCGGACTTATCCCAGAGTTCATCGGTCGTTTGCCGCTCATCGCTACCCTAGAAGATCTCGATGAACCCGCCTTGGTTCGGATTCTTACCGAACCGAAGAACGCACTTACCAAGCAGTACAAGCGGCTCTTTGAGTTAGAGAATGTGCAGCTGAAGATTACTGACGAGGCGCTCGTTGCGATAGCAAAAAAAGCGATGGAGCGAAAAAGTGGTGCGCGCGGATTGCGTGCCATCCTTGAAGATCTCATGCTTGATATGATGTTCGAGATTCCATCTGATCCGGACATTAAAGAGGTGGTGGTGAGCGAAGACACTGTGGTGAAGAACGAGAAGCCACTGGTCGTCTACCACCAACAGGAAAAATCGGCTTAGAGACTCCTACCCCCGATTCGCGCTTATCGTCATGGCCATTGAGGATCCATTGTCTTCCGATAGAAACATTTTTTTATAGGCAGGGCCCTGCTTCTCTATCCACAGGCTGTGGATAACTTTCCGGTTAAAACTACCTTTAAACCTCTGTTGCACGCTGGAGGATCCATGCATATCATCAAAAGAGGA
Source organism: Bdellovibrionales bacterium (assembly GCA_020434495.1). Lineage (GTDB taxonomy): Bacteria > Bdellovibrionota_C > UBA2361 > UBA2361 > RFPC01 > RFPC01. The sequence continues at coordinate 835 of JAGRAT010000600.1, forward strand.
GTTTTATTGAGGAGTTGATTGCCTTGCTCCACTTCTCAGGGTATCTGAGGGGGCTGAACGAGGCAGGGGGCGCATACTGGATGCCCTGTGGATAGTTCTGCGGGCCTCCCGGGTTGGGTGTGCTCTCTGGATAAGCCTCGTATAACCTCCTAATTGATATGCACCCAAGGGGATTCTGTTCTTTATGAATTGCATCCTAATTGGGAGGGAGCGAACCGAGGAAATACGGTTCGCCCCAGTAAGATTAGCTTCTATCGATTACGGTAGGAGTTTAAACGGAAGATGAAGATGAAAGATGCTACTTCGCACAATGTTCCTTTACTAGCGCTTCGAGAGCTTGTGGTGTTCCCACAACAGGTTGTTCCTCTCTTTGTGGGCAGAGAGAAGAGTGTTCGAGCTATTGAGGAATCGCAGAAAGAGAACAAGTTGATCATGCTTGCGGCCCAAAAAGACGCCCGTACAAGTAATCCTTCTGCAAAAGATATTTACGAAGTGGGAACACTGGGAGAGGTAGTGCAACTCATCCGTCTTGCTGATGGCCCGATAAAAGTTCTCGTAGAAGGGAAACAGCGAGCACGAATCACTGATTTCACCCAAGAAGAAGAATTCATGATGGTTAAGGTCGAAGAGCTCGTTCCAGACTTTGATCCATCAACTGAATTGAAGGCGCTCATGCGCTCGGTGAATACCACTTTTGAAAGCTACGTGAAGCTCGGGAAGAAGGTGAACCCCGAGATGATCATGCAGGTGAATGCTATCGAAGATGCCTCTCGCTTGGCTGATGCGATTGTTGTTCAGTTGAACATTAAGCTTGAGGATAAGCAGGAGATTCTCGAAATCATTGATCCTGAAAAGCGGCTTGAAAAGATTCTCGCCCACATGAAGTCTGAAATTGAGATTCTCCAAGTTGAAAAGCGAATTCGAAGTCGTGTGAAAAAGCAGATGGAGAAGAC
>JAGRAT010000601.1 GCA_020434495.1 Bdellovibrionales bacterium
ATCGTCTCTGTCCAACAACAGCACAGCGTTAAACAACATTGCGGCTTATTTGGCCACACTATAAACAGCGTTACGGGGGAGATGATTTGCCGCATCAGCACCGTTTTCTCGTCATCTAACTACTGACTGTTATTCCGCTTTCAAAAACTATATGAATCGGCTTTTCACAACTCTCATCACCGCCTTACTAATCTGGCACAGTCAGCCGACGCTTGCAGCAGAGGCTGGGGACCGCGCTCCGAGCTTTACCCTTCGAGATCAGACTGGCGAGGTAAGAACCCTTGAAGAGTTCTCTGGAAAAGTCTTATTGCTCGATTTCTGGGCTTCCTGGTGCCCCCCATGTTTGCAATCACTCCCCTGGCTAGATTCCGTTCAAAAAGAATACGAGGGAAAAGGCTTCGTCGTTGTTGCCGTTAATCTTGACAGAGATTTTTCAAAACCTGAAAGATTCTTAAAGAAATTAAAAATTTCACATCTTCAGGTACTGCAAGATCCTACAGGAGAACTTGCAAACACCTACGATGTACCAACCATGCCGACTTCATACCTTATCGATCGCACGGGGAATATCGTATTGCGCCACAAGGGATTTCGCTCAGCAGATAAAGAAACTCTAAAAGTGCAGATAGAAAAAGTACTCGGCAAATAACTATGAAAACACCTCTACTCATACTATCTCTTCTTTTCACTCTAATTGTTACTGGCTGCTCGTCAGTAAAACCTTGGCAAAAGGAGAATTTTGCAAAAAGACATATGCAATTCGATCCCTATCCATTGGATAGCAGTTTCACGGATCACGTTCATGAATCTCGGGAAGGGAGCAGGGGTGGACGTGGAATCGGCGCTGGTGGTTGTGGGTGCAACTAAGCTCTTATGGCAAAAGCGAAAAATTCAAAAAAAAGTCGTCCCTCTAGACGAACGAAGAAACTGAATGCACTCGCTGCGGCCATGCTCGCTATTCCCGGAATGTCCACATCGGCCGAGGCTCAATCACGCCCGTCTCAGCCGGAAGTACACTTCCAGTATTCAGATTTCCAGGAGCACCAAGGAAGCAATGAGGATAGGATGCACATCAACGTCCCCCAATTTTACTTTAGGACTCCGGTGCTTTCTCAAGGGGCATTCGAAGGAACCTACACTTACGACGGCATGACCGGGGCATCTCCTCTCTTTCTCGATTCGTTGACTGGAGCCTCAGGTCTTGGTGGGGTTGATGATGAACGTCATGCTGGGACGATGAAGTACACCCACTACACAGAAGACTTCTCCATCGCAGGAGGCCTCGCATTGTCTGATGAGGATGATTGGAACTCGATTGGAGGAGTTGGCGAACTGCAGACCTGGAGCGAAGATAAAAATACGATTTTGAGCCTTGGTTTCTCTGGGACTCAAGATGATATCCGCTCCACTAACCAACCAGATCTTGACGAGAACCGCACAACGTACAAGGGATTTGTTGGACTAACTCAAGTCATTAATCCAGAACTCATAACGCAATGGAATGTAACTTATACATCAGCAAGCGGCTACCACACCGACCCGTACAAGACATTCGACAATCGTCCGAACTACCGGGACGAGATAGCCCTCATGGCAAGAGCGGTGCAGTATCTTGAATCCATTGATGGTTCACTTCATGGCGATTACCGTTTTTACTACAACAACCACGGAATCGCTTCGCACACATTGGAGAGCGCTCTGTATTTTCCAATTGGAGAGCGAGGAATTGGCAGAGTCCGAGGGAGGTACTACACACAAACTGCTGCGGACTACTTCGGCACAGA
>JAGRAT010000602.1 GCA_020434495.1 Bdellovibrionales bacterium
AGGACTGGTTCGTGCCCGTGCAAGACTTGCCCGCTGGCTTGCTCTCGCTTTGCTTGAAAAACCTGCATTCAAAACAGAGGACATTTTTCGCTATGCTCACCTTGGGTGGGAACGGTATGACGACCTTGCGTCTCACCACATGGAGGATTCTCTTCGTGAAGCGCATTTCCTTCACTCAAATCCATTACAGGTAGCGAATAAACTTACGAAACGGTTTGGGAATCCATACCTTGGTCCAGTCGTCCTCGTTCCTCACAGCAAACATTATTCTTGGCCAAAATCTGTACTCCTTCTCGGGCTTGGAGCAGAGGCTTTTTGGCCGATAGAGCTCGATCGCTTTGCTCGACTTTCCGTTTCAGACCTTAAAGCAAAAATTCAAAAAGCTCAGAAAGAGCAACGACCAATCGCAGCTGTTGTTTCGGTAGCTGGAACCACAGAGCTCGGTGACTTTGATCCAGTGGATGAAGTGCAGGAGCTACTTGATACATTGAGGCGGAAGAACGGCTGGCACATATGGCACCATGTAGATGCAGCATATGGAGGTTTTTTTAAAACCCTCAGTGATCCCGCTGACTCACCTCTCTCTCCTCGCGTTTGCTCAGCATTGAATGCAATGAAAAAGACAAACTCTATTACGATTGATCCTCATAAGCTAGGGTATGTTCCCTACTCATCTGGAACATTTCTTTGCGCGAAAAAGCGTGAGTACTATATTACTCCTTTTGATGCTCCCTACCTACGATTTGATTATGACAAAGAACGTTTGCCTCTTACCTTAGAGGGCTCTCGTTCTGCTGGGGGAGCCGTTGCAACGTGGATGTCTGTAAAAACGCTTGGTCTTAAGAAAGACGGCTATGGGTATATTCTGAAAAAGACCGTGGAGCATCGACAAAAACTTGAGGATGAGCTCAATAGCGCACACCCTTCTGTTCGGATTGCTCCACACGCAGAAACGAATATCTGCTGTTTTTGTATTGCGAAAGATGAAGAATCACTTTCTGAGTCTAACAAACACACTCAAAGTTTTTATCGAAATCTTTCTGGAGAGTGCTCTTCCCCTCCTTTCTATGTTTCAAAAACACAACTTTCAAAAGCGGCCTATGGGCCATACCTGAATGAATTTCTCTCTCAATGGAACGCACAGATGGACTGCCCAGAGCTTTTCCTTATTCGTGTGACACTTATGAATCCCTTCTTTGAAGGCCGGTATCTGGAAATGTTCGTCAATGAGGTTCGGATGTTCGCTGAAAGCGTATGATCGCTGTCATACAATAGACTGATTTGCTTTTTCACGGACTATTCTTGCTTTTGCTGACAGGGTAATCTCAATCATTGTGACCAATTCCTCGTGACAGAACCTTAAACGTTTTAACCATGTATATTACTTGCGGCCAATCTACCTCTATCAACACGCGCCCATCGTCGGGTAGTAACCTCGTTCGGTCACTATTCTTTTGGGGATACCTCTCAATCAGCAGTGCTTTTCTTTTTGTCGTTGCTCTTGCTATTTGGCTTGTAACGACGCCATTTGACCGGCAGCGAAGGATTCTTCATAAGTTCACCTGCTGGTGGGCATATCACTACATGATGGTATTTCCTTTCTGGCGGCTCCGTATAGACAATCTCGACTTCATTGATGAGCAGTCACCAAGCATTCTCCTCGCAAACCACCAATCTATGGGTGATATTTTAGTGCTCTTTGGTTTGCGAAAACATTTTAAATGGGTTGCCAAGCAATCACTCTTCAGAATTCCGTTCATCGGATGGAATATGAAACT
>JAGRAT010000603.1 GCA_020434495.1 Bdellovibrionales bacterium
TTGGCACTTGGATACATTCTCTTTGGATGGCTAACCGAGAATGTGAATCCGAGGAGACTTCTCTCGATTACAGCTGCTCTTGAGGGTGGCATCGCTCTTTGGGCGCTTGGGTTTAGCTCGATCCTCACGGTGTTGATAAATGGCACCGTCGATATGCAGGAAGGGATGCAAGCTGCGCTTTTTGGTCTTTTGCTTGTACTTCCTTCAGGAATACTTATGGGAGGAATTCTTCCTCTGCTTTCCGAATTCTTTGCGCATAGGGATGGAGATTGGGTTTCTTCTCACTCTAAATTGTATGGGGCCAATACCCTTGGCGGATTTCTTGGAGTTGTTCTTAGCACCGTTGTTCTCTTGCCTATCTTTGGGGGGCATGGAGCTATACAGATTGCTAGTGCAGGAAACATAATAGCTGCAATCATATTTCTCGCTCTAAGTAATCTTTGCGAGTTCGGAGACAAAAAGGTTCGGCAAATACGAGAGCCTGTAGTTTCGGTTCGGGGTCTTCTTCTGCCATTGGCAACGAGCTTTCTTGTTGGCTTTGCAGCTCTCTCCTTACAAGTCATATTTGTTCGGATTTTTGCCCTAAGCCTCGGAAGCACCTTTTACCTTTTGTCTCTTGTACTGGGAGTTTACTTTTTTTGGTTAGCACTTGGGGGATATCTTTCCGTTCGACGGTCCGGTGAAGTTCGAATTTCACCTGAAAAATGCGTTTTGATCACTTGTGCGTCGCTCGTTGTCGTTGGCTATCTGCTCCAATACGCCACATATGCGAACCAGCTGATCCGTATTCAATTTTCACCAGAGCAATCGTCTCTTGAGCTTTACATGATGTCTCTTTTTGGAGCGTTGAGCATTCTCCTTGCCGTCCCAGTTTTTTGCTTTGGAGCCTTTGAACCTGCGCTGGTAAAGACGCTTTCTGAGCGGTGTGAGCATGAAGGGCGTCTTGTAGGATGGTGCTACGGATGGAGTACCATCGGAGCTCTCGTTGGGGCGATGACGACGAGCTTTATTTTGTTGTCTCACTTCGAATTGTCCGAGCTGTATAGAGGGGTTCTCGTTGCGACAGCAGTAGGAGCGCTGCTCCTTACACTCTGGCGACGCCAGATAGGGCTTGCAGTGACAGCGAGCGTTTTGATCTTCGTGTCATTCTTTACACCCCTATTTGATACAAGCCGTGCAGGAGTTGGTCTCGTTCGATTTCAGCATGAAGCGCCATTTTCTTACCAGGGAAGCGCGGCATTTTTTGATGTAGCAACAGAGAGAGGAGAAGTGCTTTTTGCTGCCGATGGAGGCGCGGTTACCAGTGTCGCCATGGATTTTCCATACTCCATTCCACCTTCAAGAACGATCTTTATAAACGGTAGAGCGAACGGAAATACGGTTGATGATCGTACTAATATGAATCTTCTTGGAGTCCTTGGGGCGATTTTTGCCTCTCCAGAAGCACGGTCTGTTGGGGTGCTTGGTTTCGGCACGGGGATGACTGTTGGAGCCGTCGGGCGATTCTCAAAGTTTCAACAGCTCACGGTTTTTGAATTTGATGAAAATGCTCCGAATTATGCTCCTCTCTTTGCGGAGGCTAATGGAGATATTGCAACTGATTCAAGACTCTCCTGGAAGATCGGTGATGCGTTACGACTTCTTCAACGTGACGGCGAGAAGTACGATGTGTTGGTCAATCGGCCATTGAGCCCCTGGATGGCTGGAATTGAGAGGCTCTATAGCGAAGAGTTCTACCAGATAGTAACGGCATCATTGGCGGAAGATGGAGTTTTC
>JAGRAT010000604.1 GCA_020434495.1 Bdellovibrionales bacterium
ATCCTTTGGGAGAGCTTCTTCCAATCTGGGCTACCGTCATGAGATCTTCCCGATAGGACTCTCCACTTCGGTGAAGCACCCTTTCCCCTAAGGACTGGACAAACTCGCCCGTATCCAACCCACATCCGATCTGAAGCTCTTTTGCGATAACAGAGAGTTTCATCAGCTCGCCGTACGTTCTCCCAGGGAGAAGGCCTTCTGCTTCCTCTAATCCCAAACTTTGAAGAGCAATCTCTCTTGCCTCTTGCTCTGTTCGATCGAGAGCTGCGTACCGAAATCGCTCTGGTGTCCGCGATAGAGACCACTTCTCTCCAAGAGGAAAACCGCTTAGGTCTTTGAGTATTCCGTGAACTCGTGCTGCATACTGATCGTACTGCTCATTTTGCAAAGTAAGGAGCTCTCGATTATCTTTGAAGAACTCAAGGAAGACTTCCTCCCCTTTGGCCCGACCGACCATCTCTGCTAGGTCATGCTTCGCTTGAGCTACCCGTGCAAGAGTAAGCGGGAATGGAAGTTCATCGAACTCGGCGCCAGTAATACCAGCGACCTCGGCTGTTTTATCTAGTTCGCGAAGTATATATCCGGCCTCCTCCCCCAACTGCGAATCCTGTGCAGTTATCTTTTTAGTGACAGCTCGATACTCCCCAATTGTAAAGGAGGAATCAAAAGAGCTTAAAGCGAGCTCGTCTCGCCCATCAGAGAGGACAGGATGGATTCCGGAAACATAGCTCGAAAGAAACTTGTAACTCGGCAGTATGGCAACCATCCATCTCCCGGCGTTAGTGCTGAAGAACGCCGCCGCCTTTGGGAGTGAGTCGAGCAATGTTCTCGCTGTAGCATTCTCCTCCATCGCCTGGTTCAGGATCTCTCGCAACGACGGGCTACCTGGACTCGGGTTAGCGGTAAGGAGGATTGTCGGAAGCGCTATTCCTCCACTGAGTTCCAACCGTTTTGCAGCGCTATTGGGGCCCCAATTAGGGACATTAAGCCCGGTAGAGGCAAGGTCCCCTCGCGCATCCGCTTCGGCAAAATTGTACAAATTCACAAGTGGAGTAACACGGCCCATCATGTCGCTAAAGCGCTGGCATTGGCGATTGATAACTCCTTCTGGCACACCTGCAATTGAATCAGCGAAGTTGCGGATTTCCGCTTTAAAAACTCTAAAAAATGAGTCTCCTGCCCTCTCAAGGTTTGAAATCTCTGTAGGTGCACCTTCTCGAAGAAGGTCGATTCTCCCCTTTAGGGCCTCCAAGGATGGCGCACTTTTCCCTCTTACAATAATTCGAGACTCTCTCTTTTTCCTCCCCCCCTCTATCATCCTCTCTACCTGACGATAGCTCGCCGACAGCATGGAATCTGGGAAGCGCTCACTCAAAACAGTGGCAGCCTCCGCAACATGGTCAAGTTCACCTTGAAGGGTCCGAAAAATCTGTAGCTGCCTATCAAGAGCTACTCCCTGCTCCCTTCGCACAGATTCCCAAGTCGAGTCGATCGGTGGTTCGTCAACACAAGAGGCAAGGATAGCAACCGCTTTAGCAGGATTAAGGGTTGTTTGTTCAACTTCTTTTGAATCGAGAGCTCGAACTCTCTCTACGGTAGAATAAGAAGCTTCCATTTTGGAGCCATGAGCCGAGACCATAATTCATACCTAATAACAACTTCAATGCCCCATGTTCCCACTGAAACAAGAATAATTACTTATGGTTACTAATCAACTTTCTCCATTGCTTTGGAGACAGACCTAGAGCGCTTCTCGAAAGTTATTGCCGCGAA
>JAGRAT010000605.1 GCA_020434495.1 Bdellovibrionales bacterium
CATTTGCCGTTCTCGACGAAGGTCCCCTTCGACCTTCTCTTCTTTTTCAATGATTGAACGAATCGATGCGATCTGATCTTGCGTTAGATCGTCAGTTCGAATTGTCGGATCGACGCCAGCTCGAGCGAGAATTTCGCCAGACTTCGTTACACCGATCCCATAAATATAGGTCAGTGCTCTTTGAACTCGTTTATTTCTTGGAAGGTCTACACCTGCTATTCGTGCCATTCTCTCCTCTTATACACCCAGTAAGAATTAACCCTATCGCCAATTCACTCAACGCCAACTAAACCTGACGAAAACTAACCCTGACGCTGCTTATGTTTCGGGGTACGGCTGCAGATCACAAACACCTTCCCCTTTCTTCGGACCACTCTGCAGTAGGCGCAAATTGGCTTCACCGATGCTCTTACTTTCACGTTCCTCTCCTTACAATCAGGAAACACTCAATTCATTCAGCTGAATTACACAGCTAAAAATTCAGACAGCACCACTAACTGCTACGGGACACACTCCCACATCAGCAACATACTGCCCGCTCACATGTATACAATTGCGCACGCTGAAGAATGACGATAAGCGTACGAGAATACAGCGGTTAAAAGCAAGCTCACCGGCACGGCTAAAGAACCGGATAGCCTCTCAAAGACCACGAATATTACCGCTCAGATGGAAAATTCTCAACTTTTCTGGCGAAATTTGTTGGCCATTTCTTCAGGACTTGAAGAAAATCCCGCTAAAAATCATGCCCGGCGGCGGAGAAACGCCCTAACCGAGGACCTTCAGAACCCTTTCTGTTACTTCTTCTACTGTTCCAAGGCCATTTACCTCCTGGTAGGTCCCGGCGTCTCGATAATGACCACTCACTGGCGCTGTTTGAGCCCAGTAGACTTTGAGGCGCTCAGCAGCTACCTCGACTTTATCGTCCGTTCGCCCCTCAGAGGCTCGATTTCGGATACGGTCAAGTAGGACCGTTTCCTCTACTTTGAGGTCCACTACGTGGGTAATTGGAGCTCCAAGCTCTGAAAGCATCCTGTCAAGCGCTTCCGCCTGATCAAGCGTTCTTGGGAACCCATCAAGAAGAAACCCTTGAGCACAGTCTTCTTGGGTTAAACGCTGACGGGTAAGATCGATAACCAACTGGTCAGGAACAAGCTTTCCCTCTTCCATGTATCCCTTGGCCTTAAGGCCAAGCTCTGTCTTATTCGCTACGGCTTGACGAAGAATGTCGCCAGTAGAAATGTGGGGAATGCCGAGTTTGCCACAAACGATAATACTCTGCGTGCCCTTCCCTGCTCCTGGTGGCCCAAGCATAATAACTCTGTTCATATCGCTATCTCTCCTGTACCGCACGCACTCCGAACAACCAGTAATCCTAACGACGTAGCAAACGAGTTCTCGAGTAGCTCATAGAACCCATTCCACCACGCTTCTTCGTACTCCGACTCATAAATGCCTCGTAATTACGAGAAACGACAAACGACTCAATTTGCGCAGCGGTATCAAGTGTTACCGCTACAACGATAAGAACAGCCGTTCCACCAAAGACATACGCAAACGACTCTACACCAAAAGAAAAGTACACAAGCTGTGGAACAATACAGATCAGGGTGATGTACAACGCCCCCCAAACCGTCAGCCGATTCAACACTCGGAAGAGAAAATCCTCGGTTGGCTTCCCAGGACGAACAGTAGGAATGAATCCGCCATTCTTCTTCAAGTTCTCGGCAACTTCTTCAGGATTAAAAATGATCGGCACATAGAAGAATG
>JAGRAT010000606.1 GCA_020434495.1 Bdellovibrionales bacterium
CTCGTGCAGGGATCGTCTGTTGGCAAGCCCTTCGTCACTCAGATCGACCTCGAATCCACCGGGGATGAGTTCAACCACAGCTACCTGGTTAGCGCCCTTCTCCGCCTTCAAAAATAGTGTGACTTCAACTTTTTCATTAAGAGAGAATGCTGCCTTCATCTCTCCTGCTCCATTCTTCAGCTCTCGATGTAAAGAAACGCCTGCAGCAATGGGTTGTGGAGTGTCACTATCGAATCCCGATTCTTCCAGCCCAAAGAAAAATATCTTTCCAGCCTCTCCGGAGAATTGGAGATGTGCAGCTGACTCAGGAACTGACGCTGCGAGAAGAGTTTTTCCAAGCACCTCAAGTGGGAGAGTCTCCTTACTAGCAGTCTCGGCGGCAATGCGTAAAGCCTTACTCTGAAGTTCGGGCATCCGCTCCGCAGCAGCGCTTAATCCCAAAATCGCAAAGGAGGCATTAAATGAGTACAGAGATTTATCCCGAATCATCCGTTCAAGTGGAATCACTGTATCAAGCGGAGAAAGCCAGGTATCAGCTGAAAAGTGCTTGGAAGAGATCCAGGAGTAGATAGCTCCGTACAGCGCAGCATCACTCAATGGCCAGGGGGCATCTCCCTTCCACACCTCGGGAGGAGCTTTCAAAAGTGCTTTGGCCTGTTCGTCCATCTTCATCGAACTGAAGGCTCCAGCCAAGAAGAGCGCTATGGCACTTTCCCGCCAGTCAGTTCCCCATTGTCTATCAAGATCCTGCTGAAACGCGAGCGCCTCCTTAGAGACCACCGTTCCAGACTGCGTCTGAAGATAAAGCGCGTATGCTTTGGCCAGCTGGAGTGGGAGCTCGTACTTCGGCTCTGCCGAAAAATCCTTCACCCATTTTGTTGCCCGTTCAAGTACAATAGTAGGTATCTCTAACTGACGCTTGCTCCCTTCTAACAGGAAATGAGTCGCGTAAACCGAGAAGAGCGGGTCTGACTCATACATTCCGTCCCACATGGCAAATGACCCGTCAGCAAGCTGCCGTGCACTTAACACTTGGAAGGCACGCGAAGTAAATCGCTTCACATCTTCATTCGAGAGTCCAAAATCCTCATTTGTTCCGAAGATGACAGCAGGAAACGCCACACTTACCAACTGCTCGGTACATCCATAAGGATACTCTTTGAGATATCCCATGAGAGCTCGACCTAAAGAGAGTGGGCTCTGTGAGATGGAGGCGGTGACACGTCTCAACTGCGGGTACAGGGTGCGCGTTGGTGAGAGGTGCTTTTCCGCATTATCGCCATCTTTGTCAGGACGATAGATGCCAGTCTGCAAAGACGTTCGAAACGGGTGGGCTGGACGCACGCTAATAGTTTCCGAAGCCCCAGTGATCTTACCAATTCCTTCCGCCACAAATCGGATCTCCTGTTCGCCCGGCAAGCTCCCGGCCTTCATCCGAACTCTAAACGATTGATCTTGTCCCTCTGGAACTGTGAGCAAGATAGGTTTCGTCTCTAGCGCTTCAAAACTCTCTGGCGGTATGACCTTAATAGCGAGTTGTACATCAGCGCCCGATCCGACGACAGTATTTGCCACCGTTGCTCCAACCTCGAATTCATCACCAGGAGAAACAAAGTATGGGAGCTGCGGCTCAATGACGAAATCTTGCTGTGCGATACTCTGTGAAGAGGCAAATCCGAGCTTATCGCCTCCAACCGCTACTGCAAGAAGTCGAATAGTGCCGTTAAAATACTCAGGCACCGGGATTTCTACTGAACCAGTAAGAGCAGT
>JAGRAT010000607.1 GCA_020434495.1 Bdellovibrionales bacterium
TCCGTGCTGTCCACCCCTGAAATTTTGCCCCCGTGTTTTATGAGGTGGCGAAAGGTTGCGAAGGCGGAATCACTTTGCAAATTTCATTGCTAAAAAGCCAATGGCAATTGCGAGGTCGGAGAGTTGAACGTTGATAAGGTGCGAATCATCGCGTTTCTCGAAGCGACGTTCGCCGGTTCGATCTGAACGCGCTCGGGCATCTCATCAAATGTCTTGCCTTCGAGAAGTCTTCCAGCTTGTTTCTTGCGGACACCACCCCATTGCTTGAAAAAGAACGGCACGTTGGCGTCTTCGCATTGTTGTTTGATATTCAGCACCCATTCCGGCTTGAGTGGACGTGCACCGGCCCCGCTTTCACCGCCTACAATCACCCACGCGATGCCTGACAGATCAACTTCGCCAAGGTCTTCCAACAATGGTTCAACTGAGAGAAACCGCACAGACGCAGGTGTATTGCGAAGTAGCTCGATACGCGGCAGGCCATACTTGCGATCTTCTACACTAACGCCCCACCAAATATGCCTTGAGCCACCGACATGCGATACCGTGCCCGAGAGCATTTCCTGCATGCGGTCTGCACGTTTTGTTAGGACTTGAAACGTGTGCCAGTTGGCCAATTCCATCACTTGAACAACACGCTGGATGTATTCGTCAGGCACGCCCACTTGGAATAGGTCGCTCATTGAATTGACAAACACAACTTTGGATGCAGCCCATCTCAAAGGCTCTGCTAATTTTTCAGGCACGAGCCGAAGGTCAAAACCCTGCTCATAAGGATGGTCGGGAACGCCACGAAACCGCTCAGCGAAGGTCGAAGCGTAGCAATGCTTGCATCCAGGGCTGACTTTTGTGCAGCCTCGCACCGGGTTCCAGGTCGCGTCTGTCCATTCTATTGAAGATTTTGCGCTCATATCTAATTCCTACTCTCCTACGCGGGGAAAGTAAAGATCGTTGCTGGCGCGCAGGTGCGTTTACCGAGCCGCATTGGCCTTTTTTCGAATGATGGATTGCCTCGAATTTTCCCCTTTGTTTCTAAGCTCGTAAGGGCATCTTTATAGTTCGACTCGACATAACGCCGCCCGTAATTGTGAGTATCGTGAACCTTTTCCATGCTAACGGTCTGGCCAGCAAACGCTAGCATAAGCATGTCTTCAAGATCATCGAGTGGTTTGAACAGCTCAAAGAGTAACGGTTGTCGTTCACTTGCAGGGCTATACTCAAACGTCGGAACCCCCTGTTGGGTAGCAGAGCTTTCCTTCGCCATGACATCCTTCATGATCTTATAGCCCAAAGGGTGCTTGCTCACGAATACGAGGTGGTGACTAGTCCTAGTACCCCCGCCATTGCGGAAGCGGAACGGCAGAGTGTATTTACCGCCCATCGCTATCAGAGCTTCGCACAGTTCTTCAATAACGGTCAGCTCTCGTTCTTCTGGCGACAATCCTTCAAGTTTCTGTCTGACTCGAAGGGCCTGCGATTCTCCAAACAATGCGTCCATATGCTCTTTAACAAAATCATTGTTCAGGCCCATATTGATACGGTTGTAGTTAAAGAAGAAGATGCACTCGCAGGCCCAATCTTTTAGGACGGAGTTTATCAGTCGAAGGGACAAACCTTTGTATCCCCACGGATCGACGAACATGAGTGTCGGTACGATCTCAATTCCCTCAAACTCTTTGACGATCTTCTCGCCTACCTCTTCCGTTCGCACTTCCGGAGCATGGGCCAACGTTTCGATACCGGGGAGCTTCTTAATCTCTTCAAGAAGC
>JAGRAT010000608.1 GCA_020434495.1 Bdellovibrionales bacterium
TGTGCGGCTCCATGTCAGCGATGACGTTCTTTAAGCGCGAAAATTTTACCGCATCTCTTACGAGTGCTCCGGTGGTGTAGTGATCAACATGAACTAGTCCTCCCGGAAGCCCGAGATCATTTTTATAGTACGGCGCAAAGACCACCTGGGGGCGATACTCACGAAGTAGTCTTGCAACACGGACGCGGCTTTCCCGGTCGTTTTCTATACCGGTGTCTGGGAAATCGAGCATGACACAGTCGCAGCCTGAGACCTTTGAGGCGTGTTCAAACTCTTCTCTGCGGGTTTCCGGGATGCCATATGTTCCCATCTCTCCCTGGGTAAGGCAGACACTTATCACCTTTTTCCCGGCTTGGGTGAGTTTAATCATCGTGCCTCCCATGCCGAACTCGGCATCGTCCGGGTGTGGGGCGATAATCATTGCGTCGTAATTCATGCTCATAGCGGCTATCCAAGGTTTGTTGGGGAGGAAGGAGTAGGCTACACTCGCGGCGGTGAACCAGCAAGTACAGCACGATCAACTTAGAGACTTTATGTCGGGGGAGGAGTCCGCCTTAAGTCTCTATTCGTACTATCCGTATGACGCTAAAGATCGGAGCAGTAGGATCGCTGAAGTTCGCACTGAAAAGTTGGCACCGGATGTTCTCGTAGCATTTGAAGAGTCGAATCCCAATCCTACGGCTGAAACTTTAGCGAATTTGCGGTACGTGAAGAGTGGGAAGGATGTTGGTTTTGTTGTAACCGGCCAGCAAGTCGGACTCTTTGGGGGACCGCTACTTACTATTTCGAAAGCTCTCTCAGCAATTCAGCTTGCAAAGGCATTGGAAGAAGAGTCGGGAACAAAAATGGTTCCTGTCTTTTGGCTACAGACCGAGGATCACGATTTTCAAGAGATAGCTACGAGTTCTTGCCTCGTATTCGGAAAGAGATGGGAGCAGATCTCTTTGCAGGAGCCGTTAAGTGGGGTTGGTGATTCTGTCGGAAAAATAGTCCTGTCTCCATCTATGGTACAGGATCTTGAATATGCTTTGCGTGAACTCCCTATCCCTGAAGAGCGACTTTCTCCAATCTTGATGGCGTATAGTACCGGAGCAACACTCCCGCATGCGTTCCGCTCGGTGATGAATCACTATATTGGAGACAGTGGAATACTCTTTTTTGATCCCTGCGCGCCGTCAATCCTCAAAAGAAAGGTGTCCTTTCTGCAGCGGTCGTACACGGAGTGGCGAGCAATCGAAGAACTCTTAGTGGAGCGGGGAGCGCTGCTCACCTCTCGAGGGTATTCTCAGCAGGTGAATATTCGGGCGAAGACCCCTCTCTTCTCATATTCCTACCTAGGGCAAAGAGCTCGACTCACTCGAAAGGAGAATCGCTGGGCACATCCGCTTGGAGTTGTAACGGATGAAGAGCTTACTGCTTTTTTTGCTTCAGCGAATGATCAGTTGACGGCTAGTGCGTTGCTCCGTCCAGTCATGCAGGAACATTTTTTTAACTCCTCAGCGCTCGTGCTTGGACCTGCGGAATTGCGTTACCTCGGGCAGATGTCTCCGCTCTACAAGTTTTTTGGTCTTAGTGAGCCACTCCTCTTCCCGCGGCACTCATTTACCCTTGTTCCGGAGTATGTAGAAGAGCTGTTAGAGAAGCTCAGTCTTTCGCCAAGCGAAGCTGCGATGGATCTCGAGCGATACGCTGAAAGGCTTCTCGCCGACAAAGGCGAGAATGTCGAGGAGCTCTTTTCGGATCTGACGGCTGC
>JAGRAT010000060.1 GCA_020434495.1 Bdellovibrionales bacterium
CGGAAATACCACTAAATTGTCTCTATTGATGACTTCATCGAGTCCCTCTTGTTTAAGAGTAAGACCGGCTTCCTTGCTCTTCATTCCGACAATCTTCTTTAAATCCTTAGAGGAGAGATTGATGATTCCTCTACCAACTACTTTTGAGTCACTAGAGAGTAAGGATACGACCTTTCCTTCGGCGAATTCCCCTCGTACCTCAATGATGCCAACCGGAAGAAGGCTCTTTGAACGAGCGGTAACCGCAGTGACCGCTCCATCATCGAGAACAACCGATCCCGCATCTTCATGAACGAGGGCAATCCAAGCTTTTCTCTTGCTTAACTGCTCTCCGAGCGGATTTTTGATAGGGAGCACCGCTGTACCAACCGATTCTCCCCCTAAAGCTCGTGAGATAGCCGCCGGGTCATCGCCACTGACAATCCAAACCGCAGCTCCTGCCTGTTGGGCGAGCTGTGCGCTCAGCAGCTTACTCCTCATTCCGCCAAGTGACAGGGCGTCTCGTTCTTGCTCTACCAACTGATAGATATCCTCTGAGATAGATTCCACTTCAGAGATTCTCTCTACCGGTTCTCCGCCTTCATATCGATATAATCCATCGGTGCTGGAGAGAAAGAAAACGGCTCGACTCTCGGTGAGAAGTGCAGCGAGAGCCGCAACGTGATCATTGTCGCGAAATCCGACCGCCTGGAGGGATGTGACATCGTTCTCATTTAAGAGGGGGACGGCCCCCATTGAGAATAGTGTCTCCATCGTTTCTTTCAACTGTATAAATCGCTCGCGATGTTCAAAGTCCTCTCTGGATAATAGCAGCTGGGAGAAGGTGAGAGAATGATCGGAAGCTCGATCCGATATCTTCTTCAAAAGCTCAGTTTGACCGATTGAGGCGGCTGCCCTTCGTTCGGTTGCTGAGGCCGTTTTTCGAGTCTTCTGGATATGTCGGAGTCCGAGGGCAACAGCACCCGAGGTAACAAGTGTTAGTTCATACCCAGCGCTTTGCAGACGGGCGCACTCCTCTAGGAGCTTCTCTAGCACAACAGTGCGCAGTCTTTGTTCTCCACTGACTAGCACTCGAGTGCCGCACTTAATAACGATCCGTTTCCTCATGGAGGAACACTATAGCAATCTCCTAAATAAATGGCACGATGTGGCATCACTTTTGGGGTTAGTAGGGGAATGATCCGCACTTGGGCTTCCGCTCAGGTTTACCCTGCTGGAAGGAGTGAAGTTAGACTGTTCTGTTGCGATTGAAGCTGGGAAATTTGAGACTCAAGCCTCGCAAACTGAGCAACCAGAGCTTTTTCCCTTTCGCTAATTGCCGACTCTGCGTCTTGAATCTTCTTCTGAAGGTCTTCAATTCGAGAATCATTACTCCCGACGGCCTCGTCGATCAGTCCGTTAAATCGAGTATACTGGGCGATTGTCCCGTCTACCGCTCCAAGGCTTTCACCAAGGTTTCCAAGGATGAGTTCTACTCCTTCAGCATCGTCCGCGAGAGCGCTCTGGAATTTCTCGGTATCAAAGGCAAGGGTCCCATCACGTTGGGTGGTGACTCCAAGGTCGGCCAAGATGTTTACAGTTCTCCCAGACGTTCCGGCTCCTGTAAGGGCTGCCCGGAGTGCAGATAGTAGTCCATCATCTAGAGAGGTTGAGGCGAGCGGGCCAAACACATTTGTGATCTCAGATCCGGTTTGCTCCTCCGAGATGGAGTCATTTTCAGCAATGAACTCGACCACAGCGTTATATTTTTCAACAAACTCGGACAGCAGTGTTTCTGTGGCACCGGTATCGGTACTGATACTCAGAGTCGATGCACCCGTCCCAGATGCGGTAAAGCTCACTCCTTCGATAACGTCTGTCACGGTATTGGAGCTTCTTGTAATGGTTCCGGTAACGCCTCCGAGTGTGAACTGAAGATCCTGCGCTTGATCTAGGGTGTTTGTCGTAAAGGCTCCGGCTCCAGCGGTTTGCACCTCTGTGCCTACACTATTAAGAGTTATGGTTCCTTTCTCCTGTCCCTCGTATTTTGACTGAATCACTATCGCATAGCTGGGCGATGAGGCTGTCCCGGTGTTAACGACACTGGCATTTGCAAACTCACTTTGTTCATTGAACTCAGTTACAAAATCTGTGAGAGAGGTGCCAGAGGTGATTTCAATATCGATATTTTCGGAATTTGCTCCCTGGCCGACAGTAAATGAAACGGTTCTGTCCACCGCAGCCGCACCATCGTTAATGCTCGAATTGATCGCGTCGCTGCTACTCGTGAAACGATCATCAAATGAGAATGTTCCGTTCTTCGCTAGCTGACTTACATTAAGGGAGTACGTGCCGGCCTCTGCTGCATTGCTGGCAGAGGCGGTGAGGACGGTTTCATCTGAGCTTGAAACATTTTTGGCAATTGCACCGCCGTTGAGTGTTCGAAAGGCCTGAGTTGCGGTATTGAGTTCTCCGAGGAGAGTTTTTAATTCATCAAAAGCGGAGTTTGTCTCCTCCCGTTTGTCTATTTCTTTTTCAAAGGGGATTACTCGAACAGTTCGTTCCTGCTCCAACATCGCTTCGATGAGTGCTGAAGAGTCAATGCCTGAAGCTAGGCCAGAAAAAGTGATCAATGCCATACTACGTACCTCTTGTACTACTTCCAGTAAGCGCTTACAGGTGGGGCTACGCTCTACCAGAACCCATGTATCTCCCTGGGTAGGATGAGGATCGGCATAAAAGGCGAGATCTTGAATGAAAAGGTGTTTTTGGAAATTTCTCGTACAGAAAAAGTGCGATGAAATCTTAAGAAATTATTCGGGAAGCTACTGCCCAGCCCCTAGTCCGGCGAGGGCTGAGGTTAGCGCCTGCTGTTGAGACTGTAATTGAGAGATGGTTGCTTCGAGACGTGCAAATCGAGTTCGAATTTGAGTTGCTTCTCTTTCAATGAACTCTTCGGCTCGAGCTATCTCTTTGTTGATATCTTCAATTCGGTCGTTGTTGTTTGTTTCGGCGTTGTCAATTATTCCGTTGAACCGAGTGTATTGTTCTAGTAGCTCTCCGGTCTTTGCCGTCGCGTTCGCGAAGTTCTGGAGAATTTGATTTACCGAATCCGGCTCGTCAGAGAGAGCGTCTTGGAAGTCGTCAGTATCAAACGCGAGGGTCCCATCTCGTTCAGTGGTGATGCCAAGGTCTGCAAATATGCGAACGGCATTAGTCGTGATGTCGTATGTTGAGCCGACGATCTCTGAACGTAAACTTGAAAGCACGCCATCGTCGACTCGAGTATTTGCGAGGGGGCCAAAAATGTTGTCGATGTTGGCCCCGTTTTCTTCTCGAGTAATGAGATTGTTTTCGTTTATGAACTCAACAATCTCGTTGTATTTCTCTATGAATTCACTGACAGCGCTCTCTGTTCCGGAACTATCGGTTTGTACCTGGAGGACGATGTTTGAACCCCCGGTATCCTCTAGGGTAAAGGTTACACCGGGGATGACGTCATTTATCGTATTCGAAGAGCGGGTAATGGTACCAACACCGGAGAGAACGAAAGAGGAGTCGGTTGCTGGGTCGGTCGTAGCTCCGGCCGTGCTCAGGTGGTCATCAAGCGAGCCTCCGGTGCCTGCAGTGCTATTGTCTATTGTCAGAGCTCCAAGTGAAGTACCGACGTTGTTTGTTGTGATGACAATTCGATAGTCTGCAGTCGCGCTTGGAGCTGCGATGTTAACGAGTTGAGCCGTTGCTTTATCAGTGGACGCGTTAAATTGCGTCACGTAGTCAGCATAGGTGGTTGTATCAGTTACGTTGATATTGAACGTTTCGGCCTCTGAGCCGGTTCCAATGGTGACTATGGAGGTCCCGGTGTCTCCTGGATCCATTATCGTGTCGGTGGTGCTCGAGATGCTTTCTCCGTATGTGAAGGTGGCGTTCTCAGCAAGAGCGGTCACGGAACTGATGGTATATGTCCCGTTGTTTGCGCTATTACTTGCAACAGCGGTGACAGTTGTTTCATCGGAGCTCGATACCGTTTTTGAGACTCCACCACCACTAAGATCGGTAAAATCGAGGAGAATGGACTTCAGTTCATCTAATAGCGTTGTGAGTTCGGCGAATGCCGTGTTCTCTCCCTCTAGCTCGGCGATCTCCTCTTCTTTCGGGACAACTCGAACCGCACGGCGAGCTTCGACCGTTGCATCGATCAATGCCTCAGAATCAATTCCCGAGGCCAATCCAGAGAAGTTAATGAGTGGCATACCTTTGCTGCTCCCAAAGAGGGGATCTTCAACTATTTAGCAGCAAGGTGAGTGCCAAAAGTAACTCATTGAAATTTCAGCGGTTACATGTAAGAAAGGGGAATGTTTTGCCCTTTCGGGGGATGTTGGAAGGCAACTATGACCGTAACGATTACATTTCTTGGTGCTGCCGGTACTGTCACCGGTTCGAAGTATCTCGTTCAGGGCGACGGAAAGAAGATACTTGTTGATGCTGGTCTGTTTCAGGGCCCGCGAGAGTGGCGGGAGAAGAACTGGAGTGACCCACCAGTAGATCTTCGGACTATTGACGCCGTGTTGCTCACTCATGCGCATATCGACCATACCGGAATTCTCCCGCGGTTCAATCAGCTTGGTCTTAAAGCGCCAGTGTACTGTACGCAAGCAACCAAAAGTCTCAGCAATATACTCCTTCCTGATAGTGGTTTTCTTCAGGAAGAGGAGGCGGAATGGCGAAATAGAAAAGGAAAGTCTCGGCATCAACCCGCTCTTCCTCTCTACACACAGAAGGACGCCGTTGAAGCGCTGAAGAAATTTAAGAGCGTCCGAACTGGAGAGCGTAAAGAGATCGTACCAGGGGTGAAGGCGACTTGGCATCGTATGGGACATATCCTAGGTGCCTGCTCTATTTCGCTTGAGCTTGGGGGGAAGACCATTACATTCTCCGGCGACGTGGGCCGTTACAATATTCCGATTCTCAAAGATCCTGAGCCGGTTGAATTCGGAGATCTTCTCCTGATCGAGTCAACATACGGCGACCGAGACCATCCGATAACCAAACCTCAGGAAAAACTAAAAGAAGTTATCAATGAGACTGTGAAGAGGGATGGTGTTCTCGTTATCCCATCTTTCGCTGTCGGGAGAGCGCAGCTTCTTCTTTACTATATAAGGGAGCTTAAGGAGCAAAAACTCATTCCGGATATACCAGTCATTATTGATAGCCCGATGGCCAGTAGTGCAACCGAGATCTATAGCGAAAACTCTGGTGACTATGACGAAGAGGCGTTGGGAGTAAAGAAGGAGGGGAGGGACCCCTTTGCTCCTCGCAAGCTTTACTTCACAACGTCAAGTGATGAGTCCAAGAAATTGAACGGCATAACAGACCCGATGATCATTATTTCAGCATCGGGAATGCTCTCAGGCGGCCGGATTCTCCATCATTTGAAACATAGAATTTCGAGCCCGAACAACACAGTTCTCTTTGTCGGTTTTCAACCACCGGGGGGACGAGGGGACTGGATTCTCAACGGAGCGAAAACTCTACGATTGCTGGGCGATGAGTTGCCAATCCGGGCCCGAATTGAGTCCATAAGTGGGCTCAGTGCGCATGGTGATAGAGGCGAGCTATTGCGGTGGTGTGAGAGTTCCAAGGGAACACCTGGAAAGGTAGCAGTGGTTCACGGAGAGCCCGAGTCGGCTAAGGCTTTTGCAGAGACACTACAAGAGAAATTTGACTGGAAAGCCCGGCCAGCGAAATACCGAGAGACTATGGACGTCTAAGGAGAGGTGAGCTTAGGGGTGGTTTTCCCACCCCTGAACAACACCGAACGACTCGAGATGGACTTCTTCAGGTGGATTACTGAAGAAGTCCAAGTGCGATAGCAGGCTGCTGGTTGGCTTGGGCAAGCACAGCTGCTCCAGCCTGCTGTATAACTTGGAGCCGTACAAGTTCTGCTACTTCCTGGGCGATGTCTGCATCTCGAACACGAGACTCTGCAGCAACGAAATTTTCTCTTACTATCTGAAGATAGCTAACGGCAGTATTTAGCCGAGCCTCCGAGGCGCCAACCTGACCTCGCGCTGTGGAGAGGCTGGTGATAGCATCGTTCACAGCATCAAGCGCAAGCTGTGACGCGGATTGAGCAAAAGCCGTAGTCGTGTCGTTGATAGAGAACGAGAGTTGAGAGCTCCCACTTCCGGCTAATCCCAACGATTGAAGGGTGCCGAGTATTCCATTGATAGTGATAGTTGAGTTTGACGTTGAGTCAAGCCCGACTTGAATTGTTAGCTCAGAACTACCTGAGAGCAGCTTGATATCGTTAAATTCTGTAGTAACCGCAATTCGCTCAATTTCGGAACCGAGAGCTTCGAATTCCAACGCAAGGGATGAGCGCTGGACGTTGGTGTAGGTCCCACTGGCACTCTGTTCCGCAAGTTCTGCCATTCGGTTGAGAATATTTGCAATCTCCCCCATGGCGCTATCTTGGATGGAAGTTACGGAGATTCCGTCGTTGACATTTCGAATCGCAACGCTTGCAAGGATGGCATCTGCTCTTAGGCTGTCCGCGAGTGCTAGGCCTGCTGGATCATCTGAAGCTTTGTTGATGCGTAGACCGGAAGAGAGCCGCTCAAATGAGTTCGTCAGCTGATTGGTCGTTTTGGCAAGCTGCGTACTGACTCGCAACGCATTGATATTGCTTGCAATGCTAACCATTGTTTATCACTCCATGATACAACCTGAAGCACTCCTTGGCTTCACATGAGCTAACGGCACTTTTTCAGAATACGTGACAAATGGTCGCACAAAACTTAAGCGCTAACTTTTTTGATGGGGAAAATACGCAAATTGCGTATGGTCCTCTACGGATCTAAGAACAGCTCGATAACAGTCCTCGATAGCGATATCACTGCGTGCCATTATTTTTCATGGGTACTTTACACGCTCGCTTCTAGAAATGATTTGAGATCCTCTTCGTTGACGTTTGGTTCTCCAGGGCTTAGGCAGTCAAGCTTCCCAGCCTCTATCCAATCTTCAAGCTGCTCAACCGCAGCAAAGAGTTCATCAAAAGACTCAATCACAAAATACAGTGGCTGATAGTGATCAATTTCAAAGTACTGATTTATCACCCATTCAAGTTGGAACGGGTAACGCTGTGGTTCCGGAGACTCTATCGCGTACTCAATCTCTCCATACGAACTGAGGATTCCACTGCCGTACACCTTGAGTTCGCCATTGGAACGCATCAGCCCAAACTCAATGGTGAACCAAAAGAATCGTGCCATCCCTTTAATAATGCTTTCTATTGTGCGATACGCCTGCTCTTTGTCGTTTATAGATTGGGCGTAACGAGCGGCGCTTCTTGCTACTTCGCCAAACTTTACCAAAGTGTCGGCAAATACTTTATCGGTGTGCATTGGGACGTGTCCTGCTGCATCATGAAAGATGTCTGGCTCAGGAAGATAGTCTAGCTTGCTGAGATCTCGAATCGTTATAGTTGTAGGGAAGGCCCGTCCCCGAAGACAGTCAAAGAAGAGGTAAGCAGGAACATACCCTGATACCGCTTTGGCGGAGAACCCACTGAGCGGGGAGAGGAATTTGTTGATGTCTGATAATCGGGGCACTCGATCCGGATCGAGCGCTACATTATTGACCCCTTCGAGAAACTTCGGATGGGCATATCTCTCCCATCGCGGAACCATTCGGGAATACAGGGTTCTCCATGCTTCATGGTTTTGTGCGCTGTAAAGCTCGTACGGTTGCTCAATGTAGAGCTCCCCATCAGCTCTTGCGTTTTCGATAAACGGGGCTCGAGTGGTTGTGAGATCTCCTGCCGATTCCATTCATTTATTATATCACAAACGAGAAATGGAGAGGGTAGGGATTTTTTAAGAGAGCTTTTGCTGAAATTTAAAAAATATCGTCATCCAGTCCTGAGAGATCTAAGGACTGCTCTATCAGATCGTCCTCCTCTCGCTCGTCGAGATTGGCAAACAGGGTGTACTCGGGGAGGAAGGCGAGTCGGACTACTCCAGTTGGACCATTCCGTTGTTTTGAAATGATAATCTCTGCCACCCCTTTGTCTTCTGTTTCTTCGTGGTACACCTCGTCTCGGTAGATGAACATGATTAAGTCGGCATCTTGCTCGATAGCTCCCGATTCTCGAAGGTCAGACATGATCGGACGTTTATCAGTCCTATTTTCCAGAGATCGATTGAGCTGTGAGAGTGCTACAACTGGAACGTTGAGTTCTTTCGCCAGGGCTTTTAGAGAGCGAGAGATGTCAGAGATCTCCTGTTCTCGACTGCTCGCGTAGGCAGGGCTCCGCATGAGTTGCAGATAGTCCACCATGATAAGCCCTAACTTTTGATCTCGATGAAGGCGTCGGCATTTGGCGCGGAGCTCTGTGACGGTCATTGCTGGTGTATCATCGATGTATATACCGGCTTCTGCTATTCGACTTGCAGCATCAACAAGCTTTGGGAAGTCATGTTCTTGAAGGTTTCCGGTTCTTACTCTAGAGCTATCGACTCGTCCAACTCCACAGAGCATTCTCATAACAAGCTGTTCTTTTGACATCTCGAGAGAGAAGAGGGCTACCGGCATGTTTGCCTGCACTCCAACAAATTGTGAAATACTTAGGGCAAAAGCAGTTTTCCCCATCGAAGGGCGTGCAGCGATAATGATAAGATCGGATGGCTGAAACCCGGCGGTTAGTCTATCGAGTTTTGTAAATCCGGAAGGGGTTCCGGTAATCGGTTCTTTACGGTGGTAGAGCTCTTCAATGATACTTATCGAGCTCTGGACGACCTCACCAACTCGGTGAAACGCTGGCCGAGCACGAAAATCTGATACTCCGAGAATTCGCTGCTCTGCGGTATCGAGAAATGTCTCTATGTTTTCACCGAGGTCAAAGGCTTCGCGCGATATCTCAGCTGTTTCATGAATGATCCGTCGTCGTATCGACATCTCTTTCAGCATCTTTGCGTAGTAAGCGATGTGAGCGGAGCTTGGGACGCTTGCGGCTAGGCGTGATAACTCCTCGAGGCCACCAACGTTCTCAAGTTCTTGTTTCGAACGAAGAATCTGTCCCAGGGTGATGACATCGATCGGCTGACCCTTCTCATGCAGCTCACGCATACACTCAAAGACGACACGATAACGTGGCTGGTAGAAATCGTCCGCAGTTATACGTTCGAGCACCATGTCGATGGAGTTGTTGTCCAGAAGGATTGCCCCAATGACTGACTCTTCAGCTTCAAGGGTATTGGGTGGGATGCGTGAACCGGTAGTAGCCTTCCCGTCAGACTGAGAGCGGGATCCTTGGCCAGTACCGCTGCTTTCAACACGCTTTAAGGGATGTCCCATTCACTGTTCTCCTAGAGGTTTCCACTGCGGTCAGTATGAGGAGTATAAAATGATCTTCCTCAAACTCAAAAAACTTTCAGAACCAAACTTTCAGAACTGGGGAGCAAAACCTGAGAACCTAATCGTCTCGCCAGATTGTTTCGGAGTCGGACAAGTCGATCCACTTCGCAACGCTCTTTAAGAGCTCTTTCCCTGATGCTTGACCAAAATCAGCACTTACCGTTTCTATGCTCATGCTCTTGAGAAGGGTGAACGGATAGTTAAGATCGCGGCCGGGACAGACAACAGTAACGATGCGTTCCTCGTTCCTATCGCCATCCTCCTCAACAGGGGCAGTGAGAGAGAGTTCTTCGGTCTCCTGATGACTCTTTCCTTTTCCGCCGTTCATTTGATCATCGGATGAGTGGTCCTCGGGAGTTCCTGCTAAGCGAAGCGGTACGATGCTCCCTGCTTTTTGTGGAGCGGGGGATGCCCCTCGGCCAATCGGTCTTGAGTTTCCTGTCGACCTTGAGTCAGATCCTACGGCTTCGGTTAATTCAAATCCGATATCCTCGAAGGTGTTCTTGCCCATTCCAAAAGCGAGTATGTCGGCAGCCATCTCGGTATCTACGCTTACCTGTCGGGTTATTCCTTTTGGAGGGAGTCTCTTTACGACAACCTGTAACCCTGCTCGGCGCACGGCATCAAGGAATGCACGCTGCCTAGAGTCGTCTTCATAGGGGATGAGGGTGTAATACCTTGCGACAACTGGAATACTTCCAGCAGCAACACCACGAACCAGCTTAGGCATATCGACCCGCTTTTGCATGCGGCGAGTTGCGCGATCCAGTCCGGTGCCGTCTATGAATACGCCTAGTACTCTCTTTTTCTTTCTTTTGACTACGCCCTTTCGGATCTCTTTGAAATCACTTTTAGACAACTTCTCTATCTCTCTTTCGTCTCGACTCTTCTACTCAGATACGGGAATTTTTGTATGGGAGTACTGTAGAGAGCTGCGCAGCGTGAGTCAAAGGGGAGAAATTCGAACGGGACGAACCCAGAGAGAAACCGGCCACTTAGGTGTGCCCTTTGGTTGCGCTTTTCCTGAAAGTCGCCAACGACTCGGTGCTACTAGACTCGGTGCTGCAAGACTCGGTGCTGCTATCGGATAACGATCTTTGTTCCGTATTGAACGAGTTCAGAGAGCTTTACGAGCTCACTCTTAGCAACTCTAAATCCATTCGGGGCGGTGTGCTTCGACCCGAGGGAGAATTCGGGTCCACTATGAATGACGGTTCCGTTGTCGAGGAAGAGTGCAATCTCTCCAAGAGCGCCCTTCAGGAAGCGGGAAGCATCACCTTCTGGTGGAATTGGGAGTCCTCGTTCTAGAAAGTAGGAATCTGGCGCCATCCAGGTCGGGTTCTTGCTTATTGTAATCACCTGAGACTTCCTCGATTCTGGTTTGAACTCTGTCCCTGTGGATCTGTCTAGTGGTGCAGAGAGGACCGTCCGGAGACCCTCCTTCACCGTTATCGTCCCAATTGACGAATTTACTTCAATCCATCGTGGAGCTGCTGTCTCCTGTTGGACTCGCTCTAGGCCAGATGGCTCTGATCTCTGAGAGATGGGTTGAATCGGTAAAAAGCCATACAAAGGAATCTGTTCGAGGTTCGTTACAGGAGGGAGCCGTTTTGCTATAACCAAGCTCCCACTATGAGAGACGAGATTCGAGGAGCTTTGATTCTGAGTGTTACTCCCCTGGAAGGAGCAGCCGGCAAAAGTCAGCAGAAAAGCTGAAACCGGTAGAATCATTCGCACGGGTAGAATCCACCTCACGGCCCCATTCTCTTTAAAAAAAGAGCTTGGGCTGAGATGAAAAAATGGGCGAGCGTGAGAGCTACTAAAACAAGTATTAAACATGGCAACCATCCTAATTCGTATGCACGGGTACGGCGATACTACCCGTTATTTAATGAAGCTTCTCGTGAGTCCACAAGACAAAAGGTTTTCATAAGTAATTATAGCAACTTAAGTTCTTATACTTTGCCGATTTTGTTGCTCCTCCTTCTATTCTCCTCTCTTTCTGGATGCTCCTTTCTCGCTGATATTTCCAATGATTTTGATTTTTCGAGATCGCCCAATGCCGAGAAACCCGGAGGAAAGGCCTCTCATACGTTGTCTAAGTCGCTATTAGATGCGCGTAAATTGATAGTTAGTGATCAGGCTGTACTGTTTCCTCGATTGGACCGTGTGCGGCCAGTTGAGGTTTTGAATGAGTATCAACGACTTCAAGGGAATCCTGGCCTTGGATTAGTAAGAAGTTATGAGAAGGGTGAATCTCAACTTCCTGAGTTGGCAGAAGTTCTCGCTGAATATCAGATACCCCCTGATTTCCTGATTATCCCCTTTATTGAAAGCGACTTTCGCTCTCATGTGGTCAGCCCTCGAGGAGCGGCAGGTTTGTGGCAATTTACAAAGGTGACCGGTCGGCATTACGGGCTCCGCGTAGGAGTATTTCGAGATGAGCGTAAAAATCCGGTTCTCTCGACGCGAGCTGCTGCCAAGCACCTCTATGAACTCTACCTCGAATTTCACGATTGGCCACTCGCGCTTGCCGCGTACAACGCAGGGGCTGGTCGTGTTCGACAGGCGTGTAAGGAATATCAGATCTGTGATTACTGGGTGCTTGTTCGCAAACTCCAACTTCCACCGCAAACTCGACGGTATGTGCCAAGATTGATAGCATCTCTTCTCTTTTTAGAAGATAAGGGCCTATGGATGTTTAGTGAATCCACAACCACAAAATCACTGACGACCAAATAGAAGGTAGAATAAATAGATGACGAATGGGCAGTTGCGAATCGGACAGGGGATAGATGTGCACCAATGGGAGGTGGGCAAAGAGCTTCGACTTGGTGGTGTCTCTATTCCTCACCCATATGGACTAAAAGCCCACTCGGATGGAGATGTCCTATTGCATGCCATCATCGATGCACTTTGTGGTGCCGCAGATCTGGGAGATATCGGGGAGCTCTTTCCTGATACCAGTGAAGAGTGGCAGGGTGCTGATAGTAGAGAGCTCCTGAAGGATGTCATGGTACGCGTTCATGAGCGCGGTTTTATGGTCGTTAATGTTGATAGTACTATCATGGCAGAGGCTCCGAAGTTGCAGCCGTATAAGCCGTTAATTCGAGAGCAGATAGCCTCCCTTTTGAACGTGTCCTCTGAGAGTGTCGGAGTGAAAGCGACCACGTGCGAAAGAATGGGATTTATCGGTCGAGAAGAGGGAATAATGGCGATGGCTATTGTTCTGTTGCAGAAGGAGAGTGCATCCTAGGGTATTTTTATGCTGATAGGTATCGAAGAATTACAAGTTTCCGTCAGACTGGGATGTACTCCTGAAGAACGAGCCTATCCCCAGATCGTTCGTTTGGATATCCAATTGCTCCTGAACGATCCCTCAAGTATGCGCTCTGACAATCTGAATGATACGGTTGACTATATGAGTGTACTTTCGGCAATAGAAAAAGTCACAGCAGAAGGCGAGTTCTCGTTGCTCGAGCATCTTGTCTATACTCTTGGAACGGCGATCTTATCCCTCTCTCCTCGACTTGACGCTGTTACGATCGCTGCGCAGAAGAGGATCTCTCCTCTCGCTAAAGGCATATCTTTTTCCGCCGAGATAAAAAGGTGAGGCGCGAGCTACCAAAGAATTATATGAGATTGAGATTACGCTCAGCGGAGCTATTATTGGGGGCATTACCATTCAGGGCCGTTCGATTGGTGGGGGTAGCGCTTTTGTCTTCTTTTTTTCTTTCTGGCTGCGGATTTGTTTATGAAGCGTCTCTTAAAGCCCCAGAAGAGCCGGAGTACCAGCAAATCATTACTACGAGAGCTCATACCTTTCGATATCGGCGAGACGAACCAGGCAAACCACACCTTGTTTATATACATGGGAAACTTGGCTCTACTAATGACATCGTAAAATCCCCATTGCTTGATGCTCTGAAAGAGGACTTTTCTCTTTTTACCTATGACCGACCCGGATCTGGACACTCCCTAACCCGGAAGGGTTGGTGGTCATGGTCCCCTGAAGATTTCGCAAATCATCTGCACGAACTATTGGAACGTGAAGGGATAACGAATCCTGTTTTTCTAGCACATTCATGGGGCGGGGCCATTGCTCTTAACTACGCGCTACAATACCCGGGGGAGGTAAGAGGGATGGTGCTCCTTGCGCCGGCTGCCTATCCTTGGCCAGGATATTTTTCCACTTCAGTTTACGAATGGTTTGTTTCCTCATACCTTTTGTCGGATCTCTTCCTGCAGACCGTCTTTGTCCCGCTCGGAAAGCTTTTTGGCCCCATTGCAGCGCGAGCAGTTTTTAATCCTACTGAGGTACCGAAAGATTTTTTAGAGAATGTGTTTCCGCTTGCATTGCAGCCTACAGCTTATCAGAAGGCCGCTCGAGATACGGTGGAGCTCCGTGACGAGCTGAAGAAGCAGGCACCACGTTATCACGAAATTCAGACACCAACTATTGTGCTGAGCAATGATGATGACAAGGTGGTGCCGGCGAGGATTCATGGTGGTCCGCTGGTGGAGGCGCTGCCGCACGGTGAGATTCGATACA
>JAGRAT010000609.1 GCA_020434495.1 Bdellovibrionales bacterium
GGCTTTTTCAACTTGATCAGTTTTACGCTAGTCGAAGAGATCGATCATTGCCAATCACCCAAGGTGAAATGGAAGTGGCTCGGGAAGAGGGATGTGAACGCCCGGATGAAGCTACCGTTTGTGCATTTCTCGACAAGGCCCAAAAGCACTTCTTGGGGCAA
The DNA here is from genome assembly GCA_020434495.1 of Bdellovibrionales bacterium. Lineage (GTDB taxonomy): Bacteria > Bdellovibrionota_C > UBA2361 > UBA2361 > RFPC01 > RFPC01. Next base: position 162 of record JAGRAT010000609.1, read on the forward strand.
CTGACCTCGGAGCAAGAGTCGCTGGAGGCCTCGATTCGAAACCTGAGAAAGTGCGGGATAGCGGTAGATCAGTCGGAGCATTCACTCGTCGACTCTCCGGATGAGGATTTCACACATGCAGAAAGTGCTGAATCTCATCCAAATCAGCAGGGGTCAGGTTTTAGTAGAGTTTATGTCACCAAGCTTCAGCAGCTGATTTCGGGGCTTCCTCGTGTAGGAGTGTTCAAGGAAGATTTGGCGGTAGAGATAGGAGCTGCGCAAAGTCGGGTTCTTCGAGGTTCGCCTTATATGCTATTAACCATCAAGAGCCTTGATAAGGAGATCTTAGTTTGCAATCAGCACGGTGAAGCCACTTTTGTAAGCGATACCTGTCGCGGAGTAGAATTTTACTCTTCTCGTTCAAAAGGTGATCTAAAGAAGACAGAGGGAATACACACCGTCTGTTACCGAAATGGCGATCAATGGTTTGCTCAAATCGTTAGCCATCTCTTTCCAAAAGCAGGACCGGATAGATGCGCTACTCCTTTGCTTGAGGTTGATGTTGTGCCTGAAGTTGTTCTTCGTGTTCGAGAAGACCCCAACATGACAGCTGAGGTCTGGGCCAACATGAAACAAAGAGAGCGGAATGCATACAAAGCGCCAGGCACTAAGGTCGGCTTACGAGGCCTCGCTTCTCAGATAGGAGTCAAGGGGAGCCCTACCACAAATTCCGCTGTTTACTATGAGCTTGGGATCCGAATATTTGGACCTGATCCCCTTCTTGTCCAGAAGCGAGATGAATCTCTACAAGAGCAGAGCGATAGAAAGCTTCCCGCGGATGAGCTGAAACGGAGAATTCTCGAAGATGGGGCTATGACTGCCGAAGATTGGTGCAATATGAATAGGGCAGAGAGTCGAAGCTTTAGAGTGCCAGGAACTCGGATAGCGCTACTTGCCCTTTCCACCCGACTCGGGATAAAGGGTGACCCGAATGCGAATCTTGCCGCCTTTTATGAGACGGGTATTGAAATCTTTGGCCGGAAGAAGATTCTTGTTGAGAAGTTGGGAGAAGCCGCTCAGCGTCTCGATGATGCGAGGCTCGCAAAGGAGGAGATCCTAGAGAAGATTAAAGCTGACCCAGAAATGGACCAGGAGCGATGGATACAGATGTCTATCGAGGAGCGCAGACAGTATCGGGTGCCTGGGACAGCTCTTAGTCTCTATCAAATCAACAAGACTTTCCATTTAAGTGGACGACCAACTGACAGTAAGGCTCTTCACCTTGAGCTTGGAGAAGCGATTTTTGGAAAAGGAAGCCTAGTCTCTCATGAACTGGCGAAAGAAGAGGCTGTATTAAAAGCCCAGAATCTCGATGCCCGAGTATTGCGGGACGTTATTACCAATCAAATGACTTATGACGACTGGAATAGCATGTCTCAGCGAGACAAAACGAAGTACAAGGTTCCCGGAACAAAGCTTGGTCTGAATAGAGTTGCAAGAAAGTTTTCAGTATCAGGAAATCCAGTTGCTAATCATCAAGTTCATTTGGAGCTCGGCAAGGCAATTTTCGAAGAATAGCTTCCTGTGGTCCGAACTCTGTTCGCTTACGGCT